>CAIJKT010000871.1 GCA_903821255.1 uncultured Lentisphaeria bacterium
ATCTGGAGCTGGCATCTGGCAGGCAGTGAATGGAAGATAGACCGCCGTTATATCATGCTGCGGCACAAGCAGCAGGGCGGCGAGATGAACCGTAAACTTATCATGTTTAAACAGCTTGAAGCGGTGAAACCCGGAACCGCCATAACCCTTAACGCGGAGCAGGACGGCAATGCCGGAAAATTTATCAGAAACCTTGACTAATCTGAAAATGCGCAACCTGAACCAGACTGCATTCAAGGCGCTCTGCCGCCTGGCGGCAGTCAATCTGGTGACCATTGCCATATTGCTCATTTTCGATAATTTCACCGGGTTTTCCGCCGGAACCAGAATATTTCTGGCGTTCTGCTGGGCGGCGCTCAACTTTGGGTTGACGATAAAAACCGTGAGAGAACTGCTGGCCGCCAGACTGACGGATAAACAGGCCGCAATGGAACTGGAAAAGCGGTTTAAGATCAGGGACAATTCACTGGTCAACGCAGTCTGCTTTAAAGATGACGCCGATATACCGGAAGCTATGAAAAAGATGTTCTTATCATACGCGGATGCCCGCTGCTCAAAAATGACGATTTCGGGGCTATGGCAGAACCGCGGCTGTCGCCGGATATTCTGGTCCACTCTCATTATTTCAGGCATTTCTCTGTTCTATTTCATACCGTTCCACCGCTATGCCGGGAACGCTCTGCAGCGGTTCACTAATCCGCATGCGCAGCTTGCCGCGCTTAATTTCACCCAATTCCAGATCACCCCCGGCGATGCGCTGGTTCCGGAAGGCTCAGACCTGAAAATCACGGCTGATGCATTCAGAGACAGTGAGCGCAGAAGCAGTCTTAAAATACTGGTGAAAGGCGAAGGCGTTCCCATTCTCTACCCGATGGATTCACAGGACGGGCACAGTGTTTTCATTTTGAAAAACATGGTTGCAGACTTGACCTATTCAATCCAGTGCGGCAATGAATCAAGCAGGGATTTTAAAATCAGAGTCAAGCAGAAACCGCGCTTTGAACAACTCACCGTAACCGTAAGTCCGCCGTCATATACACATCTGAAAGCCGAAACTTACGGCGCAAATATCCGTGAAATATCGGCGTTATCCGGTTCCGGCATAAATATTACCGCCATGCCGCCGGACAAAATGGGTTGCGGGTTTAGTGTCAATAATTCAATCAAAAACGCCAGACCGCCGCTGAGCTTTAAGCTGGACAAGAACCTTTCCGCCAATGCGTTCATTCAGGGAGACGACGGAGTGCTTTACCCGGATGCCTGGACGTGCGATTTCAAGATGGTGAATGACCGTCCGCCGCAGGTCAGGTTTCTCAACCGCGAGACCAACATCGAGGCCGGTTTCGGCCAGACTGTGCCGCTCTATTTCTCGGCGGAAGACGATTTCGGCATAGATCGTCTGGCAGTCGTGGTTTCAGTAAACGACCGGAAAGCGACTATCAAGGAATTCAGATATGATCTCCCGCCGCAGAACCGTGTAAAGGAGGTATATTCACTGAAAATAATTCCCGGGTTGTTCCCCCCCGGCGGCAGCGCCGAAGTCAATATTGTCGCCACCGACAACCATTTGCCGGGGCAAACCGGCATTACTCCGGTTCCGGTCACAATTCATGTGGTGGATCTGGTCGAAAAGTTGAAAGAAAGCATCGGGCAAAGCAATGATTCCAAACTTTACGAACTGCTTTTTCAGACGATAGACCAGCAGCAGTCAATCCGCAGTTGGGTCACTGCTCAACTTAATAATTTCCGGAAAAACGAAGCATTCCGTTTAAGCAGTGATCAGAGAAATATCCGAAATCTGCTGGCAAAAGCCGAAACCGAAGCCGCAAACCTGGTTAAGAGAAAATCACTGAAGAAAGATTTTGCCGAAACACTGACTGTCATCAAAAACAGCTCGGCTGGAGAGTTGGAGAAAATGACCGGCAATCTGGCTCAGAACAGTGAGAACATTAAATCCGCGGTCAAAGTCAATGAAATCGTTCTCGTTCAAACCAGCTTGATCGAACAGCTCCAGAAACTGCTCGGCGCAATGGCGGTTGTGAAACAGCAGGAAGTGAAGCAGCAGGAGCAGACCAAAGATGAAGCTCAGGAAAAGGAGCTTTACGATAAGCTGCAACAGGTAAAATCCAAATTGGACGAGTTCATCAAGGATCAGCGGAAGATTATCAAAGATACCGAAGCGCTGGACCCGAAAAAAACCGACGACTGGAGCGATAAGGAGGAAAAACTGCTGGGCAATCTGGCCTCGCGCGAAGCGGAATGGGCACAGTTCTTCAAAGCCGCGTTCAACGACCTGTCGAAAAAGCAGAACCAGGATTTCTCCAACTCCGCAATGGCGGATGAATTCGTCGAGATGTACGAAGAACTGCAAAAGGCAGGCGATGCACTGAAAAGCAAGAAAAACATCGAAATCGCCACACTGGCCGAAGATACTGCCGCCAGCAGCGCTCAATCCGTTGCCGCCAACCTCGAGCGCTGGCTGGCCGACAAACAGGATAACATTAAGTGGAATGCCGAGGAAGACGGTAAAATGAATGACACGAAGCTGACCGATCTGCCCGCCGAATTAACCGACATCATTGGCGACTTGATCGAAAAAGAAGAGGATATGGGCGATGATACACAGGATTCCACCAATTCCTTCACCTGGGATACCGATGCCGCCCTCGGCTGGGGCGTCATGGACGGCAATATTGACAGTATGCAGGCCAAAGGCATCACCGGCAACGTCATGCCCAACAATAACGAAGTCGGCGGCCGTTCCGGCGAAGGCCGCTCCGGCAAATCCTCCGGGCAGTTCGTGGAAAAAGAAGCCACCGGCAAAGGTGGCAGAAAAACTCCGACCAGACTGACGCAGTCGCCATTTGAAAAGGGAACCGTCGAGGACAAATCCAAAGACGCGCAGGGCGGCGCTTCCGGCGGCGGCAAGCAGTCCGGACTCGGCGACGAGGGTCTCACCGGCGTAACGCCGGAGCAGGATCAGGACATCAGTCAGCGTCTGGCCGGCAATCAGGGCGAACTCAAACAGCGGACACAGGCGTTGCTTAAAAAGCTTTCCGACCGCAATCTGCCAACCGGTAACCTGCGTGAAGCGCTGGAGAAAATGCGGCAGATTGAACAAGGCGGCATTGATGGCGGCGTTGATATCAGAAGAGCCAGAAACGAAATGGCCGCTGCTCTCAGAAATGCAAAAACCGCACTGGACACTTCCGTAAAGTCGGAAGAGGAAAAACTGAAGCAGCGCAAACATCAGGCATTCACCGTGAAATTCGAACAACAGGAAAAAGTCCCGGCAGGCTACGAAGAGTATGTCGGCCGCTATTTCAAAGCATTGGCATCGGAGGCAGACGAATGAAGAAAATAACGTTATTCACAATCACCGCAATTTCCGGTCTGCTCTGTCTGAGCGCAGGCGAGAACCTTTTGCCGAACGGCAATTTTGACGAAGGCGAAAATGCCGCAGCTAACTGGGAAAAACCGGACGGGCTGACCTCATTCTGGGTCTCCGAAAAAGGCAGAGGCCGGGTGTTGAAAATGGATACCAGAGTCAGCAATGACCAGGTACTCGAATGGAAGAACAAACTCAAGATAGACAGCACCATCAAACCGCCGGAACCAATATTCCCCGCGGAACCGCTTAAAACAGTCGCCAATGAAACAGTGGAAGGAGTTGCCCTGGACTCAATCATGATCACGGTTAAGCCGGGACAAAATTATAAACTTAGCGTAGATTACAAAGGCAAACTCAGCCCGATTATCTGGATAAAAGGGTTCAGAAAACATCCGCGCAAGGACTTTTACACCAATTCCTACCAGACGAGACTCGTGCCTGAAGGCGGCAATGAAAATGAATGGAAAACATACTCCATCGGCTTCAATCCAACTGAACGTTCGCCGGAAACTATAAAAATGAAAGTCCGTATTCATCCATACTGGCCGCCGGCAGTTTACTATTTTGACAACGTCCGCGTCGAAGAGATCACGAAGGAAGAAATGCAGACCCTGGTCAAAAAGCGCGAACAGAAAACAGAAGGGCAATAAGGCTCATTGGTGGAATTTGATATATCCGAGCAGCCTGATATCTTCGGAATAGGTTATTTTAAGATTATTGTCAGGGTTGTGCACGATATGCACCGGCAGGCCGGCGTGTTCCATCACTCCAGCATCATCAGTGAATTCCATACCGTCTTTATCAGCAAGTTTGTAAGCTGCTTTAAGTCCGGCTAACGTGAAGACCTGCGGAGTTTCAACCCGCCATAACGCCGACCGGTCAATGGTCTCCATAATTTTACCAGAATCATCAGTCCTTTTTATCGTATCGGTTACCGGTTTGGCCGGTACCGCCCCGCCGTACTGTACCGCGATCTCCAGGCATTTAACCAGCAGTTGCACAGAGGCCAGCGGACGGGCGGCATCATGCACTGCAACATATTCAACGTCATCGCCAAGCATTGCAAGTCCATTTTTCACAGACTGCCCCCGCGAATCACCTCCGGCGGTAAATATTATCCTGTTGCCGGGCAGATACTCCGCCATCACAGAGCGGAATTTATCCAGCTCAGGCGCAGGGGCCGCAAATATCAGATTTGAATCCGGGCAGCAGCCGTGGAAATTGAGTACGGTATGAACAAACAGAGGTTTGGAATCCAGCATTTCAAACAGCTTATTGCCGGAACCATATCTTTTGCCGGAACCGCCGGCTGCGATGATAATGCCCAAGTTGTTGATTGTTTTGCTTGACATGTTTGTTATAAATGAAAAAGTTCAAACGGCTAAGACCGTTTGAACTTTCTGTGTTGTCAGTTAAAAATTACTCAGCGCTGGGAATAATGATGATTTTGCCAGCTTTCAGGATACCATCTTTCGGGAGATCAGTGTTGAGTTTTTTGATATCGTCAACTTTGATTCCGTACTGCTGGGCGAATTTGCCGATTTCAATATCCTTGGAAACTTCAACTGTATCTGTCTTGCCGATCGGTGCGACTGCGGCGGCAGGAGCGGCGTTTGCGGCTCCGGGAGCAGCTTTCGCTTCAGCCGGGGCAGGAGTAGTTGCATCTACCGGCTTCGCGGTCGGATCAACCGGTTTGGCGGTAGGATCAGATACATTCTTCAGGATGTCATCGGCAGCGGCATCAGCTTTTTTATCAGCAGTGGCTTCAGCCGGAGTTGCGTCAGATTTCTTGGCAGCGCCGGGAACAACCAGCTTCTGTCCGACCTTGAGATTAGCCTTGGTGGAAAGATTATTGGCCTTGGCCAGATCGGTGGCTTTGACTTTCAATTTCTTGGCAATCGTCCAAATGTTATCACCCTGCTTCACAGTATAGGCACTGCTGTCGGCAGCAGCGGCGGTGGTGTCTTTAGCAGCGGCAGCCTTTGTATCATCTTTTTTGGTGTCATCTTTCTTCGCTTCTTCGCCCTTGACACCGGCCTTGACATCTTTCTTGGCTTCAGTCTTTTTCTTGTGAACGGGCTTCTTGTGTTCTTCGGAAGTGGAAGCTGCAACAGCAGAACCGCCGGGGATAGTCAGAGTCTGTCCGATTTTCAGCGGTTTCTGAGTCGTCATATTGTTGGCGGCGGCGAGAGCGCTTACACTCACACCGGCTTTCTTCGCGATTTTACCAAGAGTATCTCCTGACTGAACAGTATAAGAACTGCCGGTAATAGCTTTGCCGACTGCGGCAGACTTGACGGGGGCAACAGGTTTCTCCATAGACAAATCCGGCACCAGCGGAGCTTCTTTCTTGACGGCTTCGGCCTTCACTTCAGGCTTTACCTCCGGTTTGGTTTCAGTAGCCGCAGCAGTAGGCGCGGCTCCGCCTTCAACGGGGATGTATCTGCGTTCCGCGAAAACTTCCGGACCTTTACAACCACCAGTGATAGCGAACCCTGCAATTAACAGCAGATGCAATGCTGCAACTCCGACTAGAATCAGAAAGACCTTGACTTTCACTTAAAGCCTCCTCGCTTTTTTTTATGGCTTAAAATTTGCCTTAAATAATTTTTAAAATACCTAATTATTCAATATAAGAACTTTTATCTTAAATTCAAAATGTAAACTCTATGAAATTGAAAAATCTTGCGTTTTTTTTTGGATTTTTATTAAAAATCCTGAAAAAATACCATTTTTCATTTATTTTCCGGCATTATCCGGCTTAGGCTG
>CAIJKT010000872.1 GCA_903821255.1 uncultured Lentisphaeria bacterium
TAAGAATAAACGGAGCAAGGTGATGGAAGAAAGTTTTTTACAGTCAAATTTCGCTGAGCGGCTTGGCGGTTCGTCATTCGGCAAGGACACCAAAATTTATAAGTTTGAGAAGATCAAGCGGGCAAAACGCGCCGCCATGAAAGCCAACCCCGGTATAAAATTGATTGATATGGGCGTGGGCGAACCCGATGACATGGCGTTCCCGGAAGTGGTGGCGGCGCTCTGCAAGGAGGCCGCGTTGTGGGAAAACCGCATTTATGCCGATAACGGCATCGATGAATTCAAGGTTGCCGTCGCGCAGTATATGAAAGAGCTCTATCACACCGAACTCAATCCGGAAACGGAAGTCATGCACGCCATCGGCAGCAAGTCCGCTCTTTCTCTGCTACCTGCCTGTTTCATCAACCCCGGAGACATCACGATCATGACGGTTCCCGGCTACCCGGTGATGGGAACCTGGACTAAATATCTTGGCGGCAAAGTGGTCAATCTGCCGCTGCTGGAAGAAAACAAGTTCATGCCCGACCTCGATTCGCTGACGGCGGATCAGCGCAAGCGGGCAAAACTGCTTTACCTGAACTATCCGAACAACCCCACCGGCGCTTCCGCCGATGAAAAGTTCTTTGCCAAGGCGATTGACTTCGCAAAGGAAAATGACATTCTGATTGTTTCCGACGCTGCTTATGCGCCGCTGAATTTCCAGGGCAAACCGCTCAGCATCCTTTCGCTGCCGGGCGGCAAAGACGTCGCGGTCGAACTGCACAGCATGTCCAAGGGATTCAACATGACCGGCTGGCGTCTGAGCTGGGTCTGCGGCAACGAACTGGCAGTCAAGGCATTCGCCTTTGTAAAAGACAACGCCGACAGCGGACAGTTTGCCGCGATCCAGAAAGCCGCAATCTGCGCGCTCAAAGATCAGGCCAATATCACTCCGAAGATCTGTGAGAAGTACGAACGCCGCCTGAAAAGCATGACCGAAAGTCTGCGCAAACTGGGTTTCCCGGCCAAAGTGCCGGAAGGCTCATTCTACCTCTATGTAAAAGCGCCGAAAGGCACCGGCAGCGGCGAAAAATTCGAGACCGCCGAAGATTTCAGCCAGTGGCTGATCAAAGAAAAGCTCATCAGCAGCGTTCCCTGGGATGATGTCGGAAATTACGTCCGTTTCAGCGCGACATTTGTAGCCCGCGGCGGGATCAGTGAAGAAAATGAAGTCCTTTCAGAATTCGGCAGAAGACTGAGCGGATCTAAATTCGTGTGGTAAAATTAACTGTTTGCAAGTTTTGAATCCTAAAAACACAGGAGATAAAAAATGTCTGAGCTCCATGATAAAATCAGAACCCGGTTGAATGAATTGAGAGTCCACCTTCAGGCTGACGGCGGAGACCTCGAGATTGTTGACATTACTGAAAAAACCGCCCAGGTCCGCCTGCGCGGCGCCTGCGGCATGTGTCCGCATGCCACAATGACGATAAAAGACGGACTTGAGCGCATTCTGCGGGAAGAAATCGATCCCGAAATCGTGATTGAACGAGTACAATAATCACAACATGACGGCAATCATGCCGCCATGTTTTTAAGAGATCAAAATGGTTCATTCTGATTATCTTATCCGCGGCATTCTCCGGAATATCAACGCCCGGTTTGTGTTTGCGGAAACTACCGGCACGGTTGCCCGGGGGATTGCGATCCACGACACGGATCCGGTCGCCGCGGAGATCTTTGCCGGCGCCTTGACCGTCGGGGCGCTGGTTTCCGCGCTGCTGAATAAAGGGGAAAAGTACTCGCTGCGCTGGGATTACCCGGGTAAAATATCTTCCATTATCGTGGATTCCAATGCCGATTGTGACATTCGCGGCATCATCAAAGAGCCGCATTTGATGGACAAAATATCCTCGGAACAGGAGATTTACGGCGAAAAAGACGGGTTCATTTCCATCATCAAGTCGGAGGCCGGGAAAATTTTGAACTCCGGCAAAACCCGTACCGCATTTGGCGATGCGGTCGCAGACGCCGGCTTTTTCTTTTCCGTCAGCGATCAGATCGAGACCGAATTCAGCACGGCGATCGAGTTCAATCCGGACCCGCGGGATCCGGTTAAAAGAGCGGGCGGCTTCATGATTCAAGCCATGCCGGATTGCAATTTGACCGAATTTGAAAAGTACCGCAAAAATATCTGCCAGCCGGAATTTGCCAGCCTGATACTGGAACGCATGCCTTCTGAAAAAAAGCTATGGGCGCTGGCGGCTCTCGCCGCCGGGGAGAGCGAAATAACCTCAGACAAAAATCTGCTCTCCTACGACTACGGCAGCAGTCCGGGGTTCAGGTGCAACTGCTCCTTTGAGAAAATGAAAATGGCAATGTCGGTTCTGGACAGGAATGAGCTGATTGCCCTGTTTAAAGAAAACGCGAACCCGGCTATCATGTGCAATTTCTGCCGCAAGGAATACCGTTTCATCAGGAAAGACTTCCCGCTCTGATCAACCCAGCCAGGCCTCGGCGGCGGTGTTCCAGAATAAAAGGCCTTTTTCGGTCAGGCTGATATTGTCTTCGGAAACATTCATCAGATCGGGGTGGAGCTTCTCCACGCTGAATGCCCGTTCCAGCATCGTGCTCCAGTCAACATACATCGCTTTCTGCAGGAATACATCCTTCCAGCGGCGGCTGTTCCAGCCTTCAACAGTTCTGAGCCCGATGATAAAGATTTCCGCCATGCGGTACTCCGGGTCAATGATATCCATTTCCGGAGGTTGTCCATTCAGCCATTTTTCCAGCGAGGACGGCTGCGTCCAGCGGTCTCTGCCGTCAAATGAGGTCGAGGCCGGTCCCAGGCCGAGATACGGCTGGCCATACCAGACATTGATATTATGGATGCATTCCGCGCCAGGTTTGGCGTAGTTTGATATTTCGTAACGGCGGATTTTTCTGGACTCCAGAAAGGCGCCGGTCATGCTCCACATTTCGGCGGTGACTTCATCATCAATCAGGTCTTCTCCATTAAACGAAGTCGCCAGCGCGGTACCCTCCTCAATGGTCAGGCAGTAGCAGGAAATATGGGAGATGTCATGTTCCGCGGCGGCCTCCAGGTCCTGTTCCCATTCTCTCAGCGTCTGTCCGGGAATCCCGTAAATCAGGTCTATGTTAAAATCTTTGATCCGCCGGCCTCTTAAACTGCTTAACGCCGCTTCAATTTCAGAATCCTTGGACTGCCTGCCCAGTTTGGCACGAAGTTTGTGATTGAAGGATTGCACCCCGATGCTCAGGCGGTTGACAAAATTCAGGATGAGTTCGCCCTTCTCCGGGGACAGCGTTTCCGGGTTGCATTCCATTGAAATTTCAGCGGATGGCAGCAGCGGCACATACTTCCGGATCATGGCGTAGAAGCGTTCAAGCTGAGCGCATGACAGCAGTGACGGGGTTCCACCGCCCAGGTAAATCGTCTTGACCGGAATCGAGAGATTGGCGTCGGCAAGGTCTTCCTCCAGCCGGATTAAATAGGCGTCAATCAAGTTTTTATCCGGGTTCGGCACAGAAAAAAAGCTGCAATAATCACACTTTCTGCTGCAGAACGGAATATGGATGTAAACATTCTCAAAAAACATTTCTGCCCGCGCCCCTCCGTTTATCAGGCTTTCACCTGAATTACCAGTTTGCCAGTTTTTCCCCGAACTCCAAAGCCTTTTCTTTTAAATCTTCTCGCTTTGCGGTTTCCTCCAGCGCGGGAAGCAGCGACGGAACGAGCAAACTTTTATGATTCTTCCCGATAAAATGGACAATCTTCCTGATGGTCTCGTCAACCAGCTTAACCCCGCTGTCATCCAGATCGCCGCCGCAGGTGGCGATGAGGCCGAAGTTCACTTTCTGAAGATTATGGATCGTCTTGCCGTCGCTGAACTTAAATAGTGAAAACATTCTGTCCATGAGCATTTTTATCTGTGCGGTAAGCCCGAAAAAGTAAACCGGAGAGGCGAAGACCACCACGTCATATTCCGGGAATGAAGCCACAACCTCTGTCGCTTCGTCCAGAATAACACAGCGGAACTGCTGCGAGACCTGGCAACTGTAACAGGAGCAGCAGCCGGCA
>CAIJKT010000873.1 GCA_903821255.1 uncultured Lentisphaeria bacterium
CATCGGCCCCATTGTTTTACCCATGCGGCCGGCATAACAGGACAACCGTCCGTCCCGCAGTCGCGGGAGAAACCAAATTCCGATATTTGGGAGTGACGTTGAACACAATGTCTTTCACTTTTCTTGCTTTTCTCGCTTTTCTCGCTTTTATAGTTCCCCATTTAAAATTTATATCAAAGTCTACATATATAGTAAATTTGTCAACTGAAACGCAAATTATAAGCTGAAATAATGCGTTTTTCAGGCACATTATTTTTACCGCCATTACGGCAAAAAACTGCGATAAAACCGGTTCTGAAATTTTACTATTGACTGAAACATGTTAAATTATTTCCATTATGAATTCAGGTTCAGCAAGAGAGGATGCAATATGAGCGATATAAAATTGTTCCGGTTGAATAAGGCCGGGGTTAAAGAATTATGATGCATGTAGAAATATTCCAGAGGTATGGAGAAAAGTCCATGATTTCATTAATGTAAGCTTTAAAGTCGGTTATAGTAAATATTTAGAAAAAGTTGGCCGTCAGTATAGTGAAACGAAATCTTTTTTTAATAGTGCACATCCTGTTTATTTATATAAGTTCTTTGTTCTTCCTAATTTTCAAAACAAAGAAAGTATATATTGGTGTTTTCAATTTATATTATAGCAGAGAAAAATAGTTTCCGGTAGACCGGTGGAATGAACAATCCAAGGTAGGAAATTCCCGCAAAATGAGGATACTATAAAGCAGGAAAAGACGCGACAAGATGGATGGTAATGAAAAATGAAAAAACAGAAAATAGATGTTCAAGGTAAAGAAATAGCAATTATAACCAGGGAACAGAAAGATTACATCTCTTTAACAGATATCGCCAAATATAAAAACCGTGATGCGCCCGCGGATATTGTCAAGAACTGGATGCGGAGCCGGAGTACGATTGATTTTCTCGGATTATGGGAGAAATTAAATAATCCGGATTTTAAACTGGTCGAATTCGACCAGTTTAGGAATGAAGCAGGGGCTAATTACTTCGTCTTATCCCCGCTGAAATGGATTGAGACCACTAACGCGACCGGCATTATTTCCAGATCCGGCAAAAATGGCGGGACTTTTGCCCACAAGGACATTGCTTTTGAGTTTGCCTCCTGGGTTTCATCAGAATGCAAACTGTACCTGATTAAAGAATTTCAACGGCTTAAAGATGATGAAAACAACCGGCTCCGGCTGGACTGGACTCTTCAGCGGACTATCTCCAAGATAAATTACCTTATCCATACCGATGCGATAAAAGAAAATCTTATTCCGCCTGAACTATCGAAAAAACAAACTCAGTTCGTCTATGCCGGCGAAGCCGATATCCTTAATATGGCTATGTTCGGCATGACCGCGAAAGAGTGGCGCGACAGAAATCCCGGCAAAGACGGAAATATTCGAGACGCGGCAACGCTGGAACAGCTTGTGGTATTATCCAATCTGGAAAGCATTAATTCGGTGTTAATACATCAGGGGGTTGCACAAAGCGAACGCCTGCCTCAGTTGAACCAAATAGCGATTACGCAGATGAAATCGCTGCTGGAGAATAGAAATATCAAGCGTTTGAAGCAATAATCTGGCTTTGTCAGGCGTTTCCGAATTGTGACGCACTGCGTCACGAATTGACGTGGACGCACTACCGCCAGCTTTTGCGGGTTGAAAATGTCCAGTCCCGTGAATGGTATATGAATGAGGCGGTTTCCGAAAACTGGTCGAGCTGGCAGCTTGACCGTCGCCGCCTGATTGAAGAAAACCATGTGAAAAATAAAGTTATTAAGACATATTAAGGGCAACAGGAATCAAGGAGAGGACTGATAAACATGAATGAAAAGTCATTAGCTGTTTTTGAAAGTTATAAAATCCGGCGTCATTACGACGAAGCGACCGAAACCTGGTATTTTTCGGTGACAGATGTTGTCGGGGCATTGACCGACAGCGTAAATCCGCGGGA
>CAIJKT010000874.1 GCA_903821255.1 uncultured Lentisphaeria bacterium
CGACTGGTAATATTTCTTCTTCTTGCCGGTAAACCGGGGGATGTCGCCTTTTTTAAGGTTTGACATATATTAACCTTTCACTTTTTAAGATTTAGAACCATAAAAACCTGCTGGGAAACCTTAATTTAGCATTAATCCGGAAATTTTCAAACATTTCATCTTGCGAACTGCTGAAATATAAAGTAAATTTGCGAGTTACATTTCAAAGAATAAAAATAAACTGGAGACGTTTTGAAAAAGATAGATTTGCATATGCACAGCACAGCTTCCGATGGAACTTTCCCCCCGGCTGAAATTGTGGCCGCGGCGGCGGCGGCGGAACTGGCGGCAGTGGCTTTAACCGATCACGACACCACTGACGGCATTGATGAGTTCATGACCGCCGGCAGGGCGCATCCGGAAATGCTGACGATACCCGGCATTGAGATATCAACCCTGTTTGACGGGCGCGAAGTTCATATCGTCGGCTTGTTCATAGACCATCACAATCCGGGCCTGATCGATTTCATAAAAAGAATTCAGGGGGAACGCCACGACCGGAACCTGAAACTGGTGGAAAAACTTGAAGAAGCCGGATACCCGGTAACCATGGATGAAGTAGTAACCGTTTCCGGCGGCAAAATCATCGGACGCCCGCACTTTGCCCAGGTCATCAAGGAAAAATATGCGTTCAACACCCTTCAGGATGTTTTTGAAAACTGCCTGAAAAGAGGCACCCCCGGTTATTACCCGCGCGTCCTGCCCCAACCCGCCGAAGCAATAAAAGCAATTCACGCGGCAGGCGGGATTGCGGTCTGGGCACACCCGGTTTACCGTAACCAGAACGAAAGATCATGGGTGCGCCGGGTTCTTAGAAAGATTGCGCCTGAAGGCCTTGATGCGGTGGAAGCCTACTATTCAAAATTCGACGCCAACCAGACGCGGATTATGACCGAGCTGGCTAAAGAATTCAATCTGGCGCTGTCCGGCGGCAGTGATTTTCATGGCGAAAACAGCCCCGGCGTCATGCCGGGAACCGGCTTCGGCGGGCTGGATGTTCCGGAAAATCTGCTTCAGCCGCTTTTAGAAATCGCAAAGAAATATATATTAAAGCAATCAGACACCAGTAACAAGGACTTGAAAGAGGAATAAATCTTATGTTCAGCAAATTGCGGATGTCAATGCTTTTTACGGGACTCGTTCTTCCAGTCATTCTGACCGTTTCCGGATGTTCCAGCGCTCCCAGGGAAGATGCGTTCACGCAGGAAATGAAACAGAAGTTTGCGGAAATGAACGATCCCCGGTCATCAATCGAAAAAGCCAGGGGCTATGCTCTGGAAACATTATCCGATGCCTCTGATGCTGAAATTGACCTCATAAACAATTCCGCGCCCGCTATCAGCCACAGTTCCGATGAATCCGAATATTCGTTTACATGGAAAGGCAAAAAAGGCGAAGGCAATATTGAAGTACTGTCAACGCCGCCGCCCTGCGAGCCGATTGCCGTCTTTCGCGTCAACCGGGTTTATTACCCCTGATTTATAATGACAGCGGATTCCAGCATCCTGTCTATTGTCGAGACGGTTCGCCGTGAGATCAAAAGCCTGACGGATAAATATCCCGCGCTGGTATTGCTCTGCGGCCTGATTAACGGTTTGCTGCCCATGACCGTCATGCCGGATAAGCCGGCACCGGAAAAAATTCTATACTGCCTGCCCGCGCTGCTGCTCGTTATCCTGCTGCCCAGAGCCAGGGCCTGGGCATTCGCCATCCTGACATTGACCGGCATTGCCGCCGTGGAAGTTTATATCCGGACCCTGGATGATGATTTTCTGGCAATAACCGGCGACCGCGACTGCGGCGCCGAAACGATAGTCCGGATATCCGACTCCTCCTGCGGCGGAGTCACTGTGCCGTGGATGCAGAACCCGCCATTGCTCAGAGCAGACATCCTCCAAATCCGGCTGAACGGGGAAGGTGAATGGCGGAAAACTTCCGGCAGAACAGCCGTCTTTCTGCCGAAAGACCATGGTCCGGTAAATTACGGCGACGTCCTCCGGCTTCACGGCGTTTTCAGAAAAGCGGATTCCGCAATACTCGAAGAAAGCCAGACCGTATTTCCGGAAAAATCCGGACGGCCGCCTGAAAAGCAGCCGCTGCATAGAAGTACTCCCGGCAATTTCGACTTTCAGAAATATCTGCTTTCGCGCGGTATTGTCAGAACTTACCATGCTTCAGAAGCGGCAGTTCTGCATGAATATGAACAGTTCAGTCTTTTCGGCAAATTGCTGGATTTGCGCAATATACTGGTTGCCTCCAGCACCGAAGGCATGGAAAAGACCGAATCGAAGAGCATGCTGGCAATCCTGCTTTTCGGCTACCGCCAGGGACTCGGTGATGAGACCAGAAACAGTTTCATCCGCAGCGGCACTATCCATATCTTTTCGGTCAGCGGCTTAAACGTGGCGATTCTGGCGGCGATGACGCTATGGCTGCTGCGGCCGTTCCCGTTCCGGATCAGGTATCTGACGATTCCGCCTTTGATGCTGGCGTATGTCGCCGCCACCGGCATGCAGGCCCCGGCAGTAAGATCACTGCTGATGATTTCGCTCTGGGCGGTATGCCGCGCATTTCTGTATTACACTCCGAACCTGAATGTGGTTTTTCTGGCGGCGGTTATCATTCTCGGCGTCAACCCCTTTTATATTTCCGACATCGGAGTTCAATATTCTTTCATCATTGTGATTTTTCTGCTGGCGTCAGGAGAGTCCGTAATGGAATGGGCCGGCGCCGCCGGGGAGAAAAACCGCTGGATTCCGCCGGGAGAACGGTCGGCCCTGGAAATGCTGCGCCTGCGTAAACTGGCTGCATTATGCGCGGCGCTGGCAAGCTGCGTCATCGCATGGATGGTCAGCAGCGGCATCTCCCTCTATTATCAAGGCATTTATTTTCCGCTTTCCATTATCGCCAACTTCATTATTATTCCGTTTGTTTCTGTATTGTACCTGCTGGTTTTCGTCAAATTCATGTTCATCCCGCTAAGTTTTATGGGATCGCCGGCGGGTAAAATCATTGAACTGGTGCTGGACGGCATGACCGGCGTATGCACTTTTTTCTACAACTATTTTGAAAATACCGCCATGATCAAACCGCCATTGTGGTCGCTGCTTATATTTTACGCCGCACTGTTGCTGCTGATAACTTCATCCCGGAGGAAAGTCCTGCTTCCGGCGCTGGCGGCGGTATTTTCCATTCTGATTATCTGGCATGCCATGCCGCGATTCCTGCCGCCCGAAATCGTGGTCATGAGCGGCGGCGGCAGCCAGACCCCGGCGGTCGTCATTTGCCCGCCGGGCGGCGAACGCGCCACGGTAATCAATGTGCCGTCATGGGAAGCCGCACAGGCCATTGTCAATACGTTGAGAGTTCGCGGCATCACCCGGATTGACCGGCTGATTCTCACCAATTCCAGGAAAGACGCCTGCGCCGGGGCTGCATTTCTGCTGTCAGCGATAGACGTCAACCAGATTGTCCCGGAAAAAACTGTCGCCAAAACCGCTTTTCTCGCCACGCTGCTGAAAACCTGTCCGGCGGAAAGGACTGCAATCCGCTGGCCGGGATCAGGCAACTGGTATTGCGTCAACTCGGAAATGAATCTTGTTTTAAAAAACAACGATTGGACGTTTGAATATGCGCCGGGAGACTTTAATATAAGTCTGCAGATTGCTGAAACTCAGCCGGGAGCCTCGATGGTAAAAATTAAAGTTGCAGGCTACAGTGAAATTTCGGCGCCGATTCAAAACAGCAGCGCTTTGGAGGCGAAGAAATATGTCTTTAAATGAAAAGAAAATGAAGATTTGCCACGTTATCACCCGGATGATTGTCGGCGGCGCCCAGGAAAATACGTTATTCACCATTATCGGGCACATTCAGAAAGGGCACGAAGTGGTGCTTGTCACCGGCCCGTCGCCCGGTCCGGAAGGGGAATTGCTCAAGAAAGCGGACTTCCCCGCGTTTGAAGTCGTTGAATTTCCCTCGCTGGTAAGAGAAATTAATCCAATACAGGATATCAAAGCATATTTTGAGCTGAAGAAGTTTTTCCGGGAGCGGAAGTTCGATGTTGTCCATACTCACAGTTCAAAAGCCGGCATCATCGGCCGGGTCGCGGCCTGGAACGCCGGAGTTCCGCTGGTCGTGCATACGGTTCACGGTCAGGCTTTCCACCCTTACGAGAAACCCTGGAAAAATTACATCTATAAAGCTTCGGAGCGCTGGGCCGCCAGGCACAGTCACCGCATCTATGCCGTGGCTCAGGCAATGATTGACCAGTGCGTCCAGGCCGGCATCGCGCCGGCGGAAAAGTATCAGGTGGTGTACAGCGGGATGGAAATCGGAAAGTTTCTGAATTCCACCCCGGAACCGGAATTGCGCAAGCAACTGGGGATTCCGGAAAAGGTCAAAGTCATCGGCGCTGTCGCCAGGCTATTCCCGCAGAAGGGCTATGAATATTTCGTTCCGGCTGCCGGCAAAATTGTCGAAAAATATCCGGACACCCACTTTCTGGTCGTCGGCAACGGCACCATGCGCGAAGAGCTGGACCGGCAGATCAAGTCGATGGGACTGGCTGACCGTTTTCATTTTGCCGGGCTGGTGCCGCCGGATCAGGTTTACCGCTACATCGCGCAAATGGACATCCTGCTCCATCTGTCGCTGCACGAAGGCCTGCCCCGCGCCGTGGTTCAGGCGCTGGCATCCGGCAAGCCGGCAATAGGCTTTGCGCTCGACGGCACTCCCGAGGTGGTTTTTGACAACCAGACCGGTTTTCTAGCCCGGCCTGAAAACGTTGACAGCGTGGTTGAAGGAGTTCTGAAAATACTTGGCGATCCCGCGCTGGCGGAACAGATGGGACGCAACGGCAAGCAATTTGTCGCTCAAAAATTTGACTGGCATTATATGGCTGATGTTCTGGAACAGGAATATCTTAAACAACTCCGGGAGAAAAAATGAACGAAATGGATTATGAAGCTGAACTTATCGAAATATTAAAAGTCTGCGGCAGGCTGGCCATCGCGTATTCCGGAGGCACCGACAGCACGCTGCTCGCGGCGGCAGCTAATAAAGCATTGGGCCGGGACAATGTGCTGCTGGTTCACATTGACTCGCCGCTGCTGCCGCAGGCGGAGCGCGTTTTTGCGGAAAAATGGGCCGGCAGCGAAGGCTGTAATCTGCTGAAAGTGCATCTTAATCCGCTCGAAAACGAACAAATCCGTAAAAATGACGAACAGCGCTGCTATTATTGCAAAAAACACGTAATGAGCATCGTAATCAAGGAAGCCGCGCTCCGCGGCATATCCACCGTCGCCGACGGTACCAACACCGACGATTTCGGCGATTACCGGCCCGGCATGAAGGCTTCCGACGAACTGGGCATCCGCCATCCGTTTGTCGAGGCCGGAATGGGGAAAAAGGCGATTCGCGCCCTCGCGGAAAAATATAATCTCCCGAACTGGAACAACCCTGCCGCCGCCTGCCTGGCGTCACGCATTCCCTACCATACGGAACTTGACGCTGACATCCTGAAGAGGATTGATTCCGCCGAAAGCTTTCTCTTCAGTCTCGGCTTCCGCGGCTGCCGGGTGCGTTATCTGGACGGGCGCGCCAGGATAGAGACTTCGGTCAATGACATCGCTGATGCCGCCGCCATGCGCACGGAAATCATTCAGGGCATCAAAAATTGCGGCTTCAAAGGCGTTCTGCTTGATTTGGAAGGCTACCGGCAGGGTTCCCTGAACGAAGATATCAAGACGAAAATTTAATGCGCCGGTATTCACCCCGAGCCGTGAGATTCGCGACGTTTTCTTGAATCATGCGCAGATCAAAGAGGTTATGGAAATGTCTAAACGTATGGACGTCGCGTTTGCTGGAATCGGGATCCCCGGAAATTCCATTCTTGCCGACCAGATTGACCGGGCGTTCGCGATTGCTGCGGCAATCAGAGGAAAAATCATTAACAGCTTAATCGTAGACTAGGAATGTGCCGGGCAGCTTTTAAGGCTTGACGCTGCCCCCGGAAAAGGACGGCAGACGAAACGCCATGCCGGAGTTTGACATAACGATGGATCAAAGCAATATCACGGAGAATTGAATCATGCGGATAATAGTACCGGTCAAACAGGTGCCGGAAACCAAAGCAGTAAAAATGGATGAGCAAACCGGCACGATCATCCGCCAAGGGGTGACGTCCATCGTCAATCCGCTCGATCTGTACGCCATCGAAGCCGCGCTGACTCTGAAAGCGCGGCACGGAGCAGAAGTCATCGCCATATCAATGGGGCCGCCGCAGGCGGCGGTTGCGCTGCGCGAGTCTCTTGCCATGGGCATTGACCGGGCGGTCCTCATCAGCGACAGAGCCTATGCCGGCAGCGACACCTGGGCCACCGCCCGCATTCTGGCGGCGGCGGTCCGTCATCTGGGCTGCGCTGATTTAATCATCTGCGGGGAACGCGCCACCGACGGCGATACCGGCCAGGTCGGGCCCGAGCTGGCGGCGGCGCTCGGGCTGCCGGCACTTACCTACCTTAATCGTTTTGACGTGAAAGGCAATGAATTTCAGGCCGGCCGCATGGTCGAAACCGGGATTGAAGAACTGGCCGGCAAATTTCCGGTACTGATCACTGTCGTCAAGGAGATTTCCGAACCCCGCCTGCCTACGCTCGACGGTAAAATACGCGCCCGTAAAACCGATATCCAGGTGTTGACCCAAAGTGAACTGCAGATTGATCCTGACGAGATCGGTCTAAAAGGTTCCCCGACCAGCGTGGTGAAAATCTTCCGTCCGAAAATCACCCGCCAGTGCCGGCTGGTTTTTGCCGGGGACGAGGCGAAAACCTCAGCCGCATGCCACGAACTCAATAATTTTCTCCAAACCAGGGAGGGTATCTGAAATGACTCCTGATATCTGGATTATCGCCGAACAGCGGAACGGACAACTGCAAAGCGTATCGTTTGAACTGCTGACGCGCGGGCTTGCACTGGCCGGGAAACGTCAGGCGCGGCTTAGTGCGGTCATCTTCGGCTCCGGAATTCCGGATGCTGAACTGCAGAAATTAATTGATTGCGGCGCTGACCGGGTTCTCGCCGTTGACGCCCCTGAACTGGCGGATTTTGACCTTGAATTCCATGCGGCGGCGCTTCTTGGCCTGATCCGGTCTGAAAAGCCTGAGATTATTATTGCCGGAGCCACCTCCAGCGGCCGGACCCTGCTGCCGTATGCCGCCATGACTGCCCACGCCGGGCTTACCGCCGACTGCACCGAACTGGACATTGAACCGGAAACCGGTCTGCTTTTGCAGACGCGTCCGGCAATCGGCGGCAACATCATGGCCACCATTAAATGTCCGAGACATCAGCCGCAGATGGCCACGGTGCGGCCTAAATCATGCCGTTCCGCTCCGCCGCAGCCGGGCCGTAACGGCGAAATCGTCCGTATTCATCCTGAACTGCCGGTCAGCCGCATCAGGAGAACCGGTTTTACGCCGCTTGCCGACGACTGCGGCATTCAGGACGCGGAACGTCTGGTAGTGGTCGGACGCGGCATCAGGAAGCCGGAGAACATCAAACTGGCGCGTGATCTGGCCGCTGCTCTGGGAGCATCGCTGGGCGCAACCCGCGAGGTGGTCGACCGCGGCTGGCTGAGTTATCCGCACCAGGTGGGACTGAGCGGTAAAACGGTGACCCCGAAACTCTATATCGGGCTCGGGGTGTCCGGCGCGATCCAGCACCTGGCGGGAATGCAGACGGCGGCGACAATCATTGCCGTCAACACCGATCCCGAAGCGCAAATATTTAAAGTGGCCGATTTCGGCATCGCCGGCAGCCTGTTCGACGTTGTTCCGGCGCTGCTCAGGGAAATACAGGAGGGTAAAACGCCATGGACGAAATGAGAAAGTATAATCCTGTCACTCCGGCGATAGCCGGAGAACTGCGCGACATCGCCGGCGCACAATACGTCATTTACGACGACTCCGAAAAACTGGAGCCGTTTTCCCGGGATGAAATTCCCGGAACCAAATATCGCGCGATGCCGGAAGCGGTCGTGCGTCCGGCGGATGCGCGGCAGATCGCCGCAATCGTCAAGCTGGCCAATCGCGAACTGATTCCGGTCACGCCGCGCGGCGCCGGCTCCGGGCTTTCCGGCGGCGCGGTGCCGGTTCACGGCGGCATCGTCATCAGCGTTGACCGCATGAACCGCATCATCGAGATCGACCGCGACAATATGATGATCGTGGTGGAGCCGGGCGTCATTGCCAATGAAATCAACGAAGCGATCAGGGAATACGATCTGTTCTATGCCGGTTATCCGATGAGTCTGGAAACTTGTTTTATCGGCGGCAACGTGGCGGAAAATGCCGGGGGCGGCAAAGCAGTTAAATATGGCGTCACCGGACGTTACGTGCTCGGTCTGGAAGTGGTCACGCCGTCCGGCGAAATCGTCGAACTTGGCGGGAAATTGATCAAAGACGTCACCGGTTACAACATGGTGCAGTTGATGGTCGGTTCGGAAGGAACGCTCGGCATTTTCACCAGAATCATCCTGAAACTGATTCCGCTGCCGAAATATCAGGTAGATCTGCTCTGCATGTTTCGCAGCAGCGAAGACGCGGTCGCCGCCGTGCCCAGGCTGATGACTGCCTCAGGGATCATCCCGACCTCGATCGAATATATGGACCGCCTCGCCGTCAAAGGGGCGTGCGATTACCTCAACGAAAAAATACCGTATCAGGATTGCGGCGCAATGCTGCTGATTTCGGTCGACGGCGCGGAAGAAGCTTCTATCATCACCGAATATGAAACCATCGGCAGAAAGTGTCAGGAATACGGCGCTTACGAAGTGTATGTGGCGGATAATCCGTCCACCACCGAACGCATCTGGCGCATCCGCCGCAATATTGGCGAAGCCTACAACGTTTACTCGAAGCGCCAGAGCGGCGAGGATCTGGTGGTGCCGCCCGCCGCAATTCCGGCAATGGTCGCCGAATTGCAGAGAATCGGAGAGAAATATGGCATCATCGTTCCGTGCTTCGGCCACGCCGGCGACGGCAATATTCATGCCCGGCTGATCTGTCCGCCGGAATGGAACGACGAACGCTGGCAGGAAACCTTGCCGCAAATCCTCGAAGACACCTACCTTGCCGCCGCCGCGCTGGGCGGCCGCATTTCCGGCGAACACGGTATCGGCTCCAAACGCAAAAAGTATATGCGCACGGTGGTTTCAGAAGAATATCTGAATATGCTGCGGGCCGTGAAACACGCTTTCGATCCGAACAATATCATGAATCCCGGGAAAATTTTTGATTTGTAATTAACTATAAGGAACTGTAATGAAAACCTGTAAACTTACCGGTATTCGCCGGATGGCGATGATGGACGTTCCAACTCCGGAAATTCAAAATGACACTGATGTTTTAATCAAAATGTCATGCGTCGGGGTTTGCGGCTCCGACGTCCATTATTACGAATCCGGCCAGATCGGTTCACAGGTGGTGCAGTATCCTTTCACCGTCGGCCATGAAGGGGCCGGGATCGTCGTCGCCGCCGGCAGGGCCGTAACGAGGGTTAAGGCGGGAAGCAGGATCGCCATCGAACCCGCAATGCCGTGCCGCCAGTGCGACCAATGCCTGGCCGGCCGGCCCCACACCTGCCGCAAGTTGCGTTTTCTGGGTTGCCCCGGACAGGCGGAAGGATGTCTGTCGGAATATCTGGTCATGCCGGAAGCAAGCTGCTTTCCGATTCCTGACTCCATGACATTCGACGAAGCCGCGCTCTCCGAACCGCTGGCCATCGGGGTTTATGCGGTCAGACAGTCAATACCTCTGAATGGCGCGAAAATAGGTATTCTCGGTTCCGGGCCAATCGGACTGAGCGTACTGATGCCGGCCCTGGCCGGGGGTGCGGCGAAAATTTATGTGACTGACAAAATCGATGCCCGTCTGGCAGTGGCGCGCCGCGCCGGAGCCGCCTGGACCGGCAATCCGCTGAAGGAAGATATTGTCCAGGCCATTACCGCCGCCGAACCATTATTGCTTGACGCGGTCTTCGAATGCGCGGGAGAACAGGATACTGTCGACCAGGCGCTCTCGCTGTTGAAACCCGGCGGCAAGCTGATTCTGATCGGCATTCCGCCGACACAGGAAAAATACGGCTTCAGCGTCGATCTGATGCGCCGCAAGGAAATCTGCATCCAGAACGTCCGCCGCCAGAACCATTGCTGTCAGGCCGCGCTGAACATGATCCGCGACCGCATTTTCGATGTCAACATCATGCGGACGCACCGGTTTAATTTCAATGACACTGCCGCCGCCTTTGACCTCGTTGCCAACTATCGCGACGGCGTCGTTAAAGCGATGATCGATTTTTGAATTTATTTTAACTTAGAAAACCACGTCCTCTGGGTGTGGTCATAGACAAGAAGGGTTTGCCTGAAGGTCTACTCACGCTATATTTTTCGAACGCGAGATGTTACTTGAACTGGCCGCAAAAAACGGCGTTAAAACACTTGGTGATAAAGGATATATCTGTTCAGACCATATAAAAGAGGAACTGCTGCGAGCAGGAGTAAGTTTGCATACTCCCTTGCGCGACAATATGAAA
>CAIJKT010000875.1 GCA_903821255.1 uncultured Lentisphaeria bacterium
CTTACCGCCGGAACAGATACAATACATGACGTGCATATCAACAGAAGTGCTAACGTCGCCTGGGGTGACGGACATTATGCGCCAATTACGAATTCCGAGTATGTGACCAATGTCGGTATGGTCGGCTTGGCTACCAGTGTCGAATATTATTACAGAATTACCAACTTTTACAGTTTGTGATATGCGCATTGCATGCTGTCGTACGAATGTAAACTAAGGGGGTTTTGCCCGCAGGATATGGAAGTCATAAGCTAGAAACTAGAAGTTAGAAGCTAGAATAAAACTTAAAACTTAAAACCTGAAACCTGAAAAGCATTAGTCAAATTTAAAAACGTTTAAAACATGGAAGCCTAATACAAGGATGCTAACACGCTGTATATTTCAGTTGTATTTTCAGATAGATTAACAAGGATTGAACAATGTTTAAAAGAGCTTTGATTATTTCCGGATTGATGGGAATGGTATTTTCGGTCGTGGCTATAGAGCCTGGTGAAGTTTTTACAGCTCCGTATGGCGCGGATTTGAATGCCCGGACTGCGGCGGGAATAGTTGCGCCGGAGTCAGCGGGTAAGGATAAAACCGGTTCCGCCAAAGGCGTCACCGGGCTTGACGCTTCCGCCGCGGATTTTATTCCATTGCGTTATCCTATTATAGATGTTGTTTCCCAGGCGGAAGGGACTATTGAATTCAAGTATTTTCCGAAGCTGAAAGAAGTCGTCGCCGCAGCTGGCGGCAAGGACGTGTTTGTCACGCTGGCTTCGATAAAATCCTCCAGTCCGAATTATCCGGGCATAAGCATTGGCATAAATGTTAAAAATGGCGGATTCAAATTCTATGTATGGGTGATTACGCTTTCCCGGGAAAATCAGAACCAGCAGATTTACCGGGAATATGCGTTGAAAGACGGCGAATGGCAGAAAGTTACCGTTTGCTGGAGCGCACGTACTGTGTCTTTATATTACGACGACAAACTGATTGGTTCCATGGAGAGGATGCCGCAGTTGCTCGGCGACAAGTTTGTCACCGTCGGCGGTTATGGCGTTGCCGACAAAGCCTGCGGTTTGATTGCGGACTTTAAGATTTATGATAAATCCATATTTGTCGGTGAATTGGACCGGGTCGCTTTTGATTTTCCGGGACGCAAAGGCAAAGTTGAACTGGCGAGGAATCCCTCTATTCCTATCAAGGAAAATATCTTTGCGGCAAAGGTTGAAACCGATGCTCCGGCAATCGCGCGTATTTCATCCGGTGTTTTTAAAGTCGCGCCTGGACAAGGCTATGCGGTAAACTTTTCCGACCGGCCGGTGCGCTACCTGACAGCGGATAATCAGGGTTTTTTGAATATTGAACTGGAGAAAGAAAATAATTACTGTTCCTTTACGGTGATTCCGTGCGATATAAAAAATCTGCTGTCCGGGGTTGAATGGTTTGGGCAGTCTGATGCCGCGCCGAAATTCACGCTGGACTGGGGACATGAAGGCGGCAAGGCTGCTGCCGGAATGCAGGCGGAAGGCAATGTCGGGACTTTCAGCCGTGATCCGGCGGTGTCCCGCAGCGGCAGTCCCAGTTTCAAGATCGAAAAAACCGCTCAATCCGGCGAAGTATCCTGGAATTCCAAATCTGTAGAGGTGAAATCCGGCCAGGAATACCTGTTTTCCGGATGGTATCATCTGACTGAACCGAATTTTGGCGCGACCGCGATGTTCCGGATAATTTTACCGGCAGCCGGCGGCAATCCTGAGAAAATGTTTCAGCAGGTATTTATCAATCCGCTAGTCGCACCGCTTTACGGGACGCAATGGCGGTATGTCCAGACCCGTTTCAAAGTGCCGGATGGATACAGTCAGCTTTACGCCTCGCTCAGCTTGCGCGGCGCTCCGCAAACCATCTGGTGGGATGATATTAATCTGCAGCCAGCCCCGGCCTTGAACAGTCTGCCGCCGAAAGAGTTTACGGAGGCGGAGAATAAATCTACAGTTCCAATTGAGCAAGTCCGGCAGTTGTGGAAAGACCGGGAACCGGTAAAAGTCGAAGTGAAAAATTCCGGCAGTTTTCCGGTGCTTTATGTCAATGGCAAACCAATCCCGTCGCTGGTTTACAATAATTATGTAGTAAAAACCGGAGAGAGTGAAATAAAGCGCATGCTGGGAACTGGGATTAAATGGTATTATCTCTGGATAACTCCTAATTACACTAAAGACTGGTGGCTGGGCAAAGGCAAATATGATTTTTCCGAAGTCAGAAAAAGCATTGAGCAGGCTTTGTCCTACGACCCGGATGCTGTAATCATGCTTGAGGTGAAGATTACGCCGGAATATCGCGAATGGGGCGAAGAAAATCCCGACGCGGTATGGCGCGATCACGACGGCAGAAAAGTCGCCGGGCACAAACAGTCCGTAACCAAACCGGATAAACTGGGCAGCAGGCCGGACGATAAGTGGGCTTGCAGTTATGGCGCTGAGGATTTCAGAACCAGCGTTGCCGCCGCGCTGCGCGACTTGATCAAAAACATTAAAAGCTTTGAATGCGGTAAAGCGGTCGCCGGAATCAATTTCCATTGCGGTACCGATAATCAATGGTTTCCCCATGTCAATTATCAGGGGTTTGATTTTGCCACCGGGGCGGAAAAAGATTTCAGGATTTTCCTGAAAACGATTTACGGCAATGATGTCAATCGTTTACGTCAGGCCTGGGGCATGCCGGAAATAACGTTTGAAACCGCGAAACTTGCGCCGTTCGAACTGCGGACGCAGGGCTGGTTCTTTGACCCTAAAAAGGGCAGGGACCGCTGGATCATTGACTCCAACCGCTACAATGATATCGGCATGATGCAGACGGCTAATTATTTTGGAAAAGTCGTCAAGGAGGAGTTCGGCAGAAATATATTTGTCAACTTATATTCTCCCGACATTATTCAAGGTTACAGCGGGCGTTCAAACCAGAAACTGCTGTTTGACAGCAATTATATTGACGGATTTATCAGCGTGCCGGATTACGGTTTATGGCGGATCCCCGGACGTACCGGCAATTACAGCTCGGTGCTCGGTTCATACGGGCTGCACGGCAAAATTATCCTGAGCGAACTGGATTACCGCACCCATGCCGCCTGGATGCCGGCCGATGCCGCATATCAGATCATGATTCAGGGCGGAGTCAACAGCGAACAGGAATTTCTCGGGCAGGCCAGACGTGATTTAGGCGCACTGGCGGCGCAGGGGCAGGGCGGATGGTTTCTAGCCATGAACCGGATACTGTTCAGTACGCCAAAATATGTCGATGCCGTCAGGGAACTTGCCGCCGCCATGACCAGAGCGGCTGAACAGCCGATGCCGGATGACCGTGGGCAGATGGGCGTGTTTATTGATGATGAAATGCGGAATTACGCCAGTTATGATTTCAGCAAAGGGTTTAATAATCTTTCCGCCGGCATGGCAAGAATAACTTTGAACCGTTCCGGCGTGACATGGGATGCCTATAATCTGGCGGACCTGGAGAATCCGAAACGGGCAAAGTACAAAGTCAA
>CAIJKT010000876.1 GCA_903821255.1 uncultured Lentisphaeria bacterium
ATTCCTTCTCGTCCATACGAAGACTCCTTATCTTGACTTGGCGGTTTGGATTTGGAGTCTTTATTATTCTATGCTTTACATATTTTTCAAACTGTTATTTCAGCTTTTTGAGCATTTACCCACTAAAACACCGAAAGAGCCTCATTTTCTAAGGTTTGCCGGTAAATGTCAGACTGTTCATAATGCTGTTATTCAGACGCCAAACTCGCGACCACATGCTTAAGGCTTTCAACTACTCTTGCCGTTTTATCGTAATCAATCCGGTCATAGTTATCGGAAGCCGTATGATAATATTTATAACGGAACATAGCGGTATCGGTGATCATAAATGCAGGATAATTCATTTTCCAGAACGACCAGTGGTCGGAAAATCCGATATGGGGTATGCAGCGCGGAATACAAGCGCCTTCACTCGGGAACTTCGCGTTCGCGCGGAATGACTTGACGCACTGCTTAATCAGGAGTTCCGAGCCGGAATTGCCTGCGAATGCGATGAAATCGCCCTTTGACGGGTAGAACCAGTTCAGCGGAAACGGATATTTCTGACTGCCCTCTTCGCTGGAATAGAACCCGATGGTTTCAGGCGTCAGCATCGCAATGATTTTTTCACTTTTTGCCTTGCAGCTTCTGGCATAAACATAGCTGCCCATCCCTTTAGTCCAGAAGAATGGCGGTTCTTCATTGGCAAAAGCGGCAAACCGCAATGTCCGTTTCTGTGGTTTATCTGCAAAAAATTTTGCCAGCGCAAGCGTTGCAGCCACTCCTGATGCATTGTCATTGGCGCCTTTGCAGCCGGGAATCGGCACTGAATCGTAGTGAGCCCCGATTACAATGATTTCATCAGGTTTTTCTGAACCTTTGATCTCCGCCAGCACATTTTTATAGATCTGCTGTTCATAATGCGTGTTCTGCCATTTATGGCCGAGAAAGCCGAGTGGCACTTTGTATTCCTGAACTTCAGGATTGTACCCGGATGCTTTGAATTGCCCTGCGATGTATTCCTCCGACTTGTTCAGCCCGTCATAATGGGTTAGATTGCGCTCTCCTACTGTTTCCGCCAGATACCGGACATGATTCTTCAGTTCTCCGCTCAGGATAGTTTCTTCCTGACTCAATGCAGGCAATTCGCCCTGATAACTTTTTCCGGGCATGTTAAATGCCATGCCGCCTTCGGCTTTAATCTCTGACAACCATGCGATTGCTCCCAGCGCCAGCAGTTTCATCCATAATTTTCCCGACATAAAGTACCTTCTTGGTTTATAAACATTGATCACTAAATGAACATCGTTCATATTTTGATTAAATTTTTTTAACTTATAAACTTAAAATTGCGTTTATTAATTCCGTCCTGAAGCATTTAAGCTTTGCAGATAATTCAGAAAAATCTTTTTGGCATGCTGCGAGACAGCCTCAAACTTGATTTCGCCATCCTTGAGGAAGAAGAAGACAACGCCGGCCAGCATGCTCCAGGCGGCTTCCGCGGTCAACAGCATATCCTGTACTTTAATATCCTTAACACTGTCGCGAATAGCTTCCATTGCCAGTTCCAGGCATTTTTCCTGCTGGAATTTTAATTTATGACATGCCTGACTGCTGTCTTTCTGCGCCAAGTCCAGCAGGGAATGCCGCTCGCGCTGGATGACGATAAATATAAGCTCAAAATGTTCGCGATGTGATTTGGCAAAAGCAAAAAAGGCGTCAACTATTTTCTCTGCTTTTCCGCTGCCGCAATCACTTTCAACCACTTTTCTCAGTTCGTTGATCAGCAACTCATAACCTTCGTTGATCAATTCCAGATAGATATGGTTTTTGTCTTTGTAGTAAAGATAGATGGTGCCGATGGCCAGTTCGCAAGCTTTGGCAATCTGGCGGATTGTAGTTCCACTGAAGCCATTGCTGCGGAAAAGTTCCTGGGCTTTCTCCAGTATCAGTTTCCGCCGTTCATCTTTTTCCCGTTGCCGCCTGGTTTTAGTTTCCATCATGATCATTTCCGTTAAAATCTATTAATGAACAATGTTCAATATATGATTTAATGTTCATAATGTCAATGGCGGAATTGTATGATTCATGAAAAATATTTACGAATAAATTTAAAAATGAGGACATTCTGTCATCCTGATGACGGTTTCTGTTTTAATTGAGAACTATAGAAATCATGAATATTTACAAATATAATAATAAAATATACGGATTGTCTTGAATATATCCTTTATTATAGTTATAATTTACTATAGGGGATAATGTCAGGAGCCGGATTAATCAGTACAATGATATTTTCATGGAAACGTGTTACCGGTTAAGAGGATGGTGAGTTTATGATCAAAGCAGCAACACCCGCAGTGCCTTCTCCATTTAAACTGTTCGCGGTTTTTATGCTGCTGCTGGTAATGATTGTATTTGCCGGTATTTGTTATTTTCTGGTTCAGAAGAATTACATAGTTCAAAGTGAGCAGGATAAACTCACGGCCATTGCAGATTTGCGAGTTACTCAGATTGTGTGGTGGCGCAATGAGCGGTTAAATCATATTGAACAAATTTACAATAATCCTTTATTTGCCCGTCAGGTAAAATCTTTTTTAGAAAATCCGGACAACCCGGAGAAAAAACAGGATATTCTAGCGTGGATACAATCTCTCCAGGCGCGCAAACTCTTCGCTGAAGTATATTTGCTTGACGCAAAAGGCAGGCAGATATTAGTCAGTAAAAACGCCGGAGAACTTGGCACACATGCGAGAGAATTGATTGCGCAGGTGCTGGTTAACCGGCTTCCGGTTTTTTCCGATTTGCATACAGCCCCCCATTACCATTTTGCCCATTTCGACATAGTCATTCCGCTGCTTCTGCCGGAAACTCCGGAATCCGTTACCGGCGTGCTCTTCATGCGAATGAATCCGCAATCAGGCTTGTCTGAGCGCATTCAGTCATGGCCGACGCCAAGTCTTACAGCGGAAACGCTTTTAATCCGCCGCGACGACAACAGTGTTTTGTTTTTGAATGAGTTACGCCACCGCAAGGGCACGGAGCTGAAATTACGGATTCCGTTTAGTGATGACAAGGTTGTAGCGGTAAAAGCGGTAAATGGAATGGAAGGCATTATTAACGGAGTGGATTACCGCGGCGTGCCGGTGCTGGCGGTTGCCAGAAAAATTCCGGGTACGCCATGGATCATGATAGCCAAGGTGGATAAGAAAGAAATTTATGCCCCGCTGCATGAACAGGCCTGGATTGCCGGAGTCGGCATTTTTTTGCTGATTATCAGCGCGGCTGCCGCAGTCCGGTTCTGGTGGTGGCGCCAGCGCTCCGAGTTTTACCTTGAGCTCTATGAAGAACGCAAGCATTCCGAAGATAGAGTCAGGCAGCTTGCTTCTGTGGTCGAAAATTCCAGTGACGCGATTTTCGCATTGACACTGGATGGAGTTATCACCAGCTGGAATAAAGGGGCGGAGTTGAGCTTCGGGTATAAAGAGTCTGAGGTTTTCGGCAAATCAATAGCCTTGCTGTCTCTGCCGGACAAGCAGAAAGAGGCAAGAGATTTTATCGAGAAAATCAAAGAAGGCGAGAGAATTGAGTATTATGAAACTATATACCGGAGAAAAGACGGGAGAAATGTAAATCTCTCGCTGTCAATTGCTCCTGTCATGGATAACGATGGAAAAATCATCGGGGTGTCATTTATCGGCCGGGATGTTACCGCAACCAGGCGGATGGAAGAAAAACTGCATAAGTCGGAGGAGGAATACCGCGCGCTTTTTGAGTCTTCGCGGGACGCGATCATGATGCTGGACAGGAACGTTTTTCTTGACTGCAATAAAGCCACGCTGGACCTCTTCGACTTTTCCTCTAAAGAGCAGTTCGTAGCAAAGCGTCCGAGCGACCTGTCACCCGCGAGCCAGCTTGATGGCGAGGATTCGTTAACGGCTGCCCGGAAACATATAGAAAAGGCCTACCGTGACGGGGCGGATTTTTTTGAATGGCTTCATGCGCGCCGTGACGGCTCTCCATTTTATACAGAGGTGCTGCTGAGTCGCCTGGAATATCAAGGCAATACGGTGCTGCAGGGGACTATTCGCGATATTACCGGACGTGTCAATATGGAGAATGAATTGCGCCGGACCCGTGAACGACTTGAGGAACAGGTTCTGGAACGCACTGCTCAGCTTAGCGACGCCAATCAGGCGCTGCGGGAAGAGATTGCCGGACACCAGCGGACAGAGGCCGCAGCGGCAAAAGCGGCGCAGGAATGGCAGGCCGTTTTCGACAATATAAGTGACGCCGTGTCGCTTCTGTCCGAGGACGGCAGGATACTGAAGTGCAATACCGCCATGGGAAAGATATTCGGGAAGACATCGGCGGAGATTATTGGCCGTTATTGCTTCGATATTGTGCATGGAACATCGGAACCGGTTGAAAACTGTCCGTTCATTCGCGCCCGTCAAAGCAGGCGACGGGAAACCATGGAACTGTCTCTGGCGGGACGCTGCTTCGCTGTATTGGTGGATCCGCTGTTTGATGCGCAAGGTGAATTTGCCGGAGCTGTGCACATTATCACCGACATCACTGATCACAATAAAATTACGTGAAATTTGACCGGAAAGCATATTCTGAAAGCATTTGATTGATGTTTGTCAAGAAGAAGCATTACCACCGGTTAGATTAGGAGGGATTATGGTTAAAACAGCAATACCTGCGATGCCTTCTCCATATAAGCTGTTCGCAGTCTTTATGTTGCTGTTGGTAATAATTGTTCTTGCCGGCATTGGCTATTTTCTTGTTCAAAGGAATTACATAATTCGGCACGAGCAGGATAAGCTTGGGGCCATTGCAGATTTGAGAGTTGGCCAGATTGTGCGGTGGCGCAATGAACGGTTAAATCATATCGAGTACATTTACAATAATCCCTTGTTTGCCCGCCAGGTAAAAGCATTTTTCGAAAATCCGGACAATGCGGAGAAAAGACAGGACATTGAAGCCTGGATGAAATCGCTTCAGGCCCGCGGCCTTTTTGCTGAAATATACATACTTAACGCGAAGGGCAAAGCGGTGCTGACCAGCAAAAATGCCGGAGAGCTTGGCGTTCATGCGAAAGAATTGATTGCGCAAGTACTGGTTAACCGCACTCCTGTCTTTTCCGATTTGCACACGGCTCCCAATGTTAATGTTATTTTATCCCATTTCGACATCGTCATTCCGCTGATTGTGCCGGAAAAATCTGAAACCGTGACTGGAATTCTTTTCATGCGGATGAATCCGCGTTCAGGTTTGTATGAACGTATTCAGCCATGGCCGACTCCGAGTCTTACGGCGGAAACGCTTTTAATCCGCCGCGATGGCGACAATGTTTTATTTTTAACTGATTTGCGCCATCTTAAAGATGCGGCGCTTAAATTACGGATTCCGCTTACGGAAAGCAATTGTGCAGCAGTAAAAGCAGTAAATGGAACGCAAGGCATTATTGAAGGCGTGGATTACCGTGGTGTGCCGGTGCTGGCGGTAGCCAGAAAGATTCCGGACACGTCATGGATCATGATAGCCAAAATTGATAAGAAAGAGATTTATGCCCCCTTGCGCGAAGAGGCGTGGATTGCAGGAATCGGCATGTTTTTCCTGATCACCGGCGCGGCTGCCGCTGTCCGCTTCTGGTGGTGGCGGCAGCGCACCAGATTCTATCTTGAGTTGGATAAAGAGCGCAAACTCTCTGAAGAAAAAATCCGGCAGCTTGCCGCGATGGTTGAAAATTCCAATGACGCGATTTTTGCATTGACGCTGGATGGAATTATCTCCAGTTGGAACAAAGGGGCGGAGTCAATCTTCGGGTATAAAGAATTTGAGGTTTTCGGCAAATCAATAGCGTTGCTGATTCCGCCAGCCGGCCGGAAAGATGTAACAGCTTTCCTGGAAAAACTCAACCAGAGAAAAAGTATTGAGTACCATGAAGCTGCATACCTGAGAAAAGACGGCAAAAATGTAACTCTGTCATTGTCAATTTCCCCGGTCATGTACGACGGCGGGAAAATCATCGGCGCTTCGTTCATTGGCCGCGACATTACCGGCCGCGTCCGCATGGAGAATGAATTACGCCAGTCCCGGGAACAACTTGAGGTACAGGTCAGCGAGCGCACCGCCCAGCTTCACGAAGCCAATCATGCGTTGTCTTTGGCGGCGCAGGAGTGGCAGGCCACTTTCGACAATATCAGTGACGCCATATCGCTTCTGGCTGAAGACGGCAGAATACTTAAATGCAATGCGGCCATGGGCAGGATGTTCGGCAGAACATCCGCAGAGATTATCGGGCGTCATTGTTTCGAAATTGTGCATGGAACCTCCGCGCCGGTTGCAGACTGTCCGTTCGTTCGCGCCAGTCAAAGCCGACGGCGGGAAACCATTGAACTCGCTTTGGACGGACATTATTTCGCGGTATCGGTGGATCCGCTGTTTGACCAGCAAGGTAAATTTACCGGTGCCGTGCATATCATTTCCGATATCACTGAGCGCAAACGGATTGAAGAGGAACTGCAGAAGTCAGAGATTAAATTTAAAACCGTGATTGAAAATGCCGGAAGCGCAATTTTTCTGGTCGATGCAGCGACCGGTATGATTACGGACTGCAATTCCAGCGCTGAAAATTTGACCGGCCGCACCCGGCAGGAAATAATCGGTATGCCGCAACATGAATTTCATCCCGGAGACCCGGAGAAAGTTAAAGCATTTTTTGGCAATATGGTCGAAAAAGGCAGCTATGCAGGAATTGAAACCGAAATTCTGCATAAGAGCGGTAAAATTATTCCGGTATTGATCAGCGGACAGATTGTTACAATTGACAACAGAAGGCTGGCTGTCAAATTTCTCTCCGACATCACTGAGCGCAAACGGATTGAAGAGGAACTGCAGAAGTCCGAGATTAAATTCAAAACCGTGTTTGAACATACCGGAAATGCAATTTTTCTAAATGACGCCGCGACCGGAATGATCATTGATTGCAATTCCATAGCAGAAAGATTGACTGGATATACCAGGCAGGAGCTCCTCGGCATGACTCCATTCGTAATTCATCCTGACCCGGAGATGATTAAAGCATTATTTTATGATGTCAACAGTCCCAGTTATTTAGAATTTGAAACGGAAGTTCGGCATAAGAGCGGCAGACTCATACCGGTGCTGGTCGGCGGACAGTTTGTTACAATTGACAACAGAAAGGTGTCCATCGGCTTTGTCTATGATATTAGCGAACGCAAAAAAATTATGGAAAGGTTGCAGGAACTGAATGATGCGAAAGACAGATTTTTCTCCATTATCGGGCATGACCTGAAGAATATGTTCAACAATATTCTCGGATTCAGTGATCTGCTGAAAGAAGATATCAAAAAAGGCGATATCAAAACGATTGAACAGGAAGTCGGCGTGATCAATAGTTCATCCAGGAAAGCATACAATATGCTCTTGAATCTGCTGGAATGGGCTAATTCGCAAAAAGGCAATGTGCAGTTCGCACCTTCGCCGCTGGCTTTTGACGAACTGGTAAAGGAGACGCTGGATGAATTAAATGAAACTGTTTTAAAGAAAAGCATAAAACTTGAAATTGCCATTCCTGATAATTTTAAAGTGACTGCCGATAAAAATATGCTTAAAACCGCGTTGCGCAATTTGATAACCAATGCGATTAAATTCTCCCACAGGGACGGGCGGATTGAACTGCGGGCGGTTGCGGACGGCGGACAGGTTGAAATATCTGTTTCCGACAACGGCGTGGGGATGGACGAAGAAATCATTCAGAAACTGTTTAAAACAAGCACCAATATTTCAATGCCCGGCACTGAAAACGAACATGGCACCGGCCTGGGATTGCTGCTGTGTGCCGAGTTTGTAAAAAAACATGGCGGTAAAATATGGGCGGAAAGCGAACCCGGCAAAGGCAGTTCCTTCAAATTCACCCTGCCGTCGATATATGATGAGTCTGCGGCGAAAAAATAGCTACGAAGTTTTCGGACCGTAGAAAATATCTTTCAGCGATATTTCCGGGCGGGGCAGGGGGCGTCCGGCGAGAAAATCTTCAACCAGCGTGAACGGGTCCGGGCCTCTTTGCTGATCAATCCAGAAGATAGTTTGTCCTTCGCGTTCCAGTTTGCGGAACCAGATATCCTGGCGCTTGGCGAACTGGCGTATCCCGAATAGAAGCTGATTGCGCATTCCGTCATAATTCAATTTGCCTTGCAGATATAAGGCTATGAAACGGTATTCTAGGCCGAAAAATTCCAGTCTTTCCCAGGACACGCCGCGCTGATGAAGTTGTTCCACTTCCTCGACCATGCCGTTTTTCAGGCGGCGGTCCAGCCGCTCTTCGATACGGCGGTGTACTTCCGCGCGCGGAAAATAGACGCCGATGACCAGCGGGTCCAGTTTGCAGAAGCAGCCTTCATTGAGAGCGCTAGCCGGAACCGCGGTCTTTTCAATGGCGCGCAGCAGGCGATACCGGTTGTCCCGGTCTTTGAATCCGCTGTATGTTTTTTCATCGTTGTCTTTTAATATCTCCAGCAATTCTTCCAGCGTCTTTCCGGCCAGGCTTTTGCGCAGGTCTGAATCGGGCGGGCCGCCGGGCAGTTCGTATTCCGAAAGTATGGCATTCAGGTACATCGGAGTGCCGCCGCACAGCACCGGCAGATTGTTTCTGGCGGCGACGGCTTTGATTGCCTGCCAGGCATCGCGGCAGAATTCCATCAGATTATATTCCGTTTCCGGATCGACCATATCAATAAGATGATAAGGCACCGGTTTATTGTCATGCGAATATTCTTCAAGGTCTTTGCCGGTGCCGATGTCCATGCCCCGGTAAACCTGTCTGGAGTCGACGCTGATGATTTCGCCGCCGAAGCGTGACGCCAGCTTTACCGCCAGCGCGGTTTTGCCGGTTGCGGTCGGTCCGGTGATCACAACTGTTTTCAATCCTTTTTCCATATTTTTCGGCTCAAATTTCAATAATAATTTTAAATTCGGTTTTTTTGCGTTATATTAGGCTTTTTGAATTTTATAACACTATACATCAGCATAGGCATATGGAAAAACAAAGAAC
>CAIJKT010000877.1 GCA_903821255.1 uncultured Lentisphaeria bacterium
ATGCTGCGCATCGTCAGCCGCGGCGGCTCGATCCTGGCCAAGTGGATGCAGGTCAACAACCGCGAAAACCTGTTCTATGAAAACTTTGATAAAATACTTGAGATCTGCAAACAGTACGATGTGACGCTGTCGCTCGGCGACGGCCTCCGTCCCGGCTGCCTGGCCGACGCCAGCGATGAAGCTCAGTTCGCTGAACTTAAAGTCCTCGGCGGACTTGTCAGCCGCTGCCGCGCCGCCGGAGTCCAGGCCATGGTAGAGGGGCCGGGACACGTGCCGCTGGACCAGATCGAGATGAACATGAAAATGGAAGACGAAATCTGCCAGGGCGCACCGTTTTACATCCTCGGCCCGGTCGTTATCGACTGCGCCCCCGGCTATGACCATATCACCAGCGCCATCGGCGCCACGCTCGGCGCATATTACGGCGCCGCCATGCTGTGCTATGTCACCCCCAAGGAACACCTCGGCCTGCCGAACGCGGAGGATGTCAGAAACGGCGTCATCGCCTATAAGATCGCCGCTCATGCCGCCGATGTCGCGCTCAAACGCCCGGACGCCAGAAGGCGGGACGATGAAATCAGCAAGGCGCGGGCAGACTTCGACTGGCAGAAGCAGTTCGAACTGGCGCTCGATCCCGACCGCGCCCGCGAGTTCCGCCAGCAGGCGCTCGACGAGAGAAATGCCCAGACCGGCGAACATGCGTCAGTCAATGACAAAGACCACTTCTGCACGATGTGCGGCCCTGATTTCTGCTCCATGCGCATCAGCCGCGAACTTTAACCATAGTAAATCCGGAAGCCCGAAAGGCGAACTTCATTTGTGAAGTTCGCTTTTTCTATGCTTGCTTTCAGTCTAAATTGATGGCGCAGGCGCCTTTGCTGAAAGTAACCACGCGCCGGTTGTCCGGAATATGGGCCAGGGCTTTATCCAGATTCGCCAGCCGTTCCAGCGCCGATTCATGCTCAATGCTGCCCGGTTCGGTGAACTTGATATCGTCGGTAAGCACCATGCGGTAATATTCGAAACTCTCCGGACGCCCGTAGTATTCCCGGTCCAGATATTCGCACATGGCCTGCGAGTCCTCCGCCCTGACCAGAATGGAGACGCAGCCGCCTTTGCCGGCGCCGGTCAGTTTCCCGCCGAGATAGCCGGGGCCGCGCTTGGCAATGCTGAGCAGAAAATCCAACTGCGGAATGGAAACCCTGAAGTCAAATGTCAGCGCATCCTGAAGTTTATCCACCAGCACGCCGACTTCATGGCGGTAGCAGTCATAGACCTTCGAGGTTTCTGACAGGTCGCCGGACTTCAACTGTGCCGCCGCCGCCTCGAAAATCTGCTGCAGACGCCTGCCGATCACATTCTGCCGGTAGAAGAATCTGGCGGTGGTCCGCAAATGATAGCCGCCGATGCTGCGTTTGGGATTGGTGTAATTTCTGACGACGGAAGCGTAGTCGGTTTTTAATAACTTAGCCGCGGCGTCCGGCGTAATTTTTACCGGCAGCAGCGCAATGAATTCCTCGATGGCTTCATCCGGAATTCCAAGAATGTCTTCGCACAGACTGCCTAGCTTCTTGAAATTACGGCGTATCTTTTCCCATAACTCCGGCTCCTGTTCAAGATGCTTTATCGCCTTGTCCGGCACGAAGCCGAAAAGCTCTTCAACCCGCCGGCTGAGCCAGCCGGGTTTGATGTTCTCGCAATTCTTGATGGCTTCAGCAATGTCGCCAATCAGGATTTCAGCGAGGTCTTCGCTCATCTTTATCCAGCCTTTGCGCATATTGAAGCTCTGATTCCCCCCCGCGCTTTTATTCACTTCCCACAGGGAGTTGGCCAGAACGACATGGATGCCTTTCAGGAACGGCAGGGTGGTGACGCTCACTTCGGGACGTGAATGCCGGTTGTAACTGACGCTGTTGGCCAGACTGAACAAAATAGTCATCTGGTCGTTGGCGCCGCCGTGCGTGCCGACATACCATTCGGCTTCGCCCAGGAAACGGCAGACCTGGCTGTTGGTCCATTTCGGAAGTTTGTCGCGGTTGGCAAAAAACATTGTCAGAAATGAGAGCACGACCATCGCGGAGGATGAACTCACCCCGGCCCGGAAAGGCGTGGTGGACGGCCCGAAAGTCATATCCGCGCAGCGCAGCGCAATCCCCGGATTCTCCCAAAGCGCCTTGATGAACGGGCTGAGAATGTAATTCACCCAGTCGCCCTGCTTGCGGCCGTAATAGGGAAAAAGCAGGGAGCGGCTGTCCCAGTTGTCGGTCATGCCGGCAACCGCCGGGCCGGACCACGGGGCCTGCCGGAACCGCTCAAATTCTTTGCCGAGAGAAACTTCAGTTGCCGGAAACAGCGGATTCGAATTATAGAGGTTCAGAACGTCATCCTCGCGGAAGGAAATCGCCAGCGGAATATCGCCGTCAATCGTCGTGGACATATGGTCGCCGCCGCACATGTCGAGATATTCCAGGAACGCGTTAAGCCGTCCCGGCGCGCGCAGCAGTACAGTAGGGACATTGCCCGCGCGCTCGATATGGCATTCCAGCGTTTTTATCATCCGCTCTTTCTGAAGCGCCAGGTACTCGGGATCGGTATTCACATAGATATCGCGTCCCAGCAGGTCGTCAAGACTGGCGGAACTGTGTTTTAACCTGGCGATCATCTCCGCCGCGGGAAGCGCTTTGAATTCTCTGGAAAA
>CAIJKT010000878.1 GCA_903821255.1 uncultured Lentisphaeria bacterium
AGCAAAGGTCTGCTGCATGTCAAAAAACTGCACTCCCGACGCTGGGATTATTTCCTGACGCCGAAAGGGCTTGCAGAAAAAGCCAGGATCACCCGAGAATTTCTCTCGTTCTCAAAATATTTCTATCATGAAGCTAGAAAAGCCAGTTCCATGCTCTGCCGCAAATTGCATGAGCATGGAGTCCGCCGGGTGGCGCTCATCGGGTCCGGTGATTTGGCGGAGATTGTATATCTCGGCGTAAAGGAATGGGGGCTGGAGTTGATCGAGGTTTTTGATAACCGGTCAGGGGAATTTTTCGGGATTCAGGCTAAACCATTCTCAGAAACGGATAAATCCGCCGCTGAAGCGCTGATAATCTGCGTTTACGACGAGAATTTTCCGATGGTAGGACCCAAACTGCCTAGTGAAATCCGGCAATCGACAAAGACTTATTGGCTTTTCGACGAAACATACTATGAACACCCGACACAACAAACATGAACATTCTTGGGATATCCGCATACTATCATGATTCAGCAGCAGCACTGATCCGCGATGGAACAATCATTGCCGCAGCTCAGGAAGAACGTTTTTCCCGAATAAAGCACGATTCCTGTTTTCCTGAGCAGGCTATGAAATTCTGCCTGGATTTCAGCGGGATTTCCACTTCTGAATTGGATTATGTCGTATTCTATGAAAAACCGTTACAAAAATTCGACCGGTTGCTTGATACATACATATCGTTCGCCCCGGCCGGTTTTAGTTCATTCGCAAAAGCAATTCCACTGTGGCTGAAACAGAAAATGTTTATCAGGCGGGAGATTCTCAAGCAAGTGGGCAAGGATTTTCATGGGAAACTGGTTTTCCCGTCGCATCACGAGTCGCATGCGGCAAGCGCGTTTTTCCCATCACCCTTTGAACAAGCTGCGATTTTGACCCTCGACGGCGTGGGCGAATGGACATCTGCCAGTATCGGTCGCGGCGACGGTAATCGGATCGAATTGTTGAAGGAAATAACTTTTCCGCATTCCGTCGGACTGCTTTATTCAGCATTCACTTACTACGCCGGATTCAAAGTAAACTCCGGGGAATATAAATTAATGGGACTGGCGCCGTACGGCAAGCCGGTTTACACAGACCGGATTATGCAACTGGTCAAAATCCATGATGACGGCTCGATCCGTTTGGATATGAGTTATTTTAACTATTGTCAGGGCCTGACCATGACTTCGAAAAAATTCCACCGGCTTTTCGGCGGTCCGCCGAGAAAACCGGAGGCAAAATTATCGCAACGTGAAATGGATATTGCGGCATCAATCCAACAGGTCACAGAAGAAATAATCATGAAAATGGCCCGCTTCGCACGCGAAATTACCGGACTGCCGAATCTTTGCCTGGCCGGTGGTGTGGCGTTGAACTGTGTGGCCAACGGACGCCTTGTCCGGGAAAAAATATTTGACAATATATGGGTACAGCCGGCGGCAGGGGACGCTGGCGGGGCGCTCGGGGCTGCACAATTTGTCTATTACCAGTTACTGGAACGGAAACGGCAAGTCATGGCTGAAGATTCGCAGCAGGGATCGCTGCTTGGCCCGGAATACACGAATGCTCAGATCAAAGCCATATTGGAAGCGCGCGGCGCGGTCTATGAATATATTGCAGACGAAGCAGAATTGCTCGAAAAAACTGCGGAAATGATTGCCGCGGAAAAAGTGATCGGATGGTTTAACGGAAGAATGGAATTCGGACCGCGGGCGCTGGGAGCGCGCAGCATTATCGGCGATGCCAGAAGCACCAAAATGCAGACTGCAATGAACTTAAAAATCAAATATCGCGAGTCTTTCCGTCCCTTTGCCCCGTGCGTACTGCGGGAGGATGTCCAAAATTATTTCCAATATACTGGAGATTCGCCTTACATGCTGATGGTGGCTCCGCTGCTGGAATCAAGAAGAATCAGTCTGACGCCGGAACAGCGCAAGACAATGACCGGCGATCCAGACTTGATGCAGCGACTTAATGTTCCGCGCTCGGAAGTGCCTGCGATCACCCATATTGACTATTCCGCGCGGGTTCAAACCGTTGATGAAAGCAGACACGGCAGATTTTACCGGCTGCTCAAAGAATTCAAGCGGCAGACCGGTTGCCCGATAATCATCAATACCAGTTTTAACATACGCGGAGAACCGATTGTAAACACTCCGGACGAAGCATATAATTGCTTCATCAATACCGACATGGATGTCCTGATTCTTGGCAATTATATGGTGCGCAAGGAAGCGCAATCCGGCATCGATGAAACGGAACGCTGCAAATATCGCAATACGTTCAAACTTGATTAAAGGCCAAAATGATTAATCCTTTTGCAGAAATTAACTGGAATCCGCAACAGACACACTTGAGAAGCTTCGGGAATACTGTTATAGTCGGAGCGTTTATCGTCGCGGGAATATTCTACATGCTCGGAAGCCTGTCATTGGCGGCGGCGACCGGAGTTGCTGCGGCCGGAGTTCTTTGCCTGTTTCTGTCATATGCCGTCCCCGCAGCCGCCAAACCGATATATTATCTGTGGTTTGCGCTTGGTGCAACCATCGGCATCATCGTGTCCAATTTGGTGCTTGCGCTGTTTTATTACTTGATACTAACACCAGTTGCGCTGGCAATTAGAATGTTTTCCCGCCGTGATCCGCTAGGCTTAAACCCCAATGCAAACGGCGACAGCAATTGGCGCGATTGTCAAAAAATTAATAATCCAAAACGTTATTTTAAGCAATATTGACCGGAGAAAGCGATTATGTCAAACCAGCCGGATGATAAGAATGAATTCGAAAAGAGCGATTATTCCGGAAATCTCCTGACAGAGTTCTGGGAGTTCATTCGCGAAAATAAAAAATTCTGGCTGATTCCGCTGATTATTATCCTGCTTTTGCTGGGATTGCTGATCGTACTCGGCAGTACCGGCGCGGCACCGTTTGTTTACACCTTATTTTGAGTGATAGATGATATCAAAAAAGAAAAAGTTTCTGTTTTGTCTGATACTGATAATAATCCCGGCCCTGGCCCTGCTGCTGCTGGAAGCAGGACTGCGTCTGTTCTGGCCGCAACCGCCTCGCGGGTTTAGTGACAACCTGTTTACGGAACGCGATGGCATCAGTGCTATTCGTGACGGTGCCAGAGGCCGTCAGTACAGCCGCGAATTTGATGTTACGATCACCGGCAATGCATTAGGCTATCGAGACTGCCCGGGATTCGATCCGGCGAAAAGGCCTGACTTGATTATCCTCGGCGACTCATTCTGTTTCGGATGGGGAGTGGAAGCGGCAGATACAGCGGGTGCCAGACTCGCACAAAAACAAGCCTGGAATGTCTATCTGGCAGGAATGCCGGGGGATGCTATTTTTACAGAAAAAAAGCGGCTGGAATTACTTAAATCGGAAAAATGTCCGGCGATTATCCTGCTTTTCTTCGACAATGACCTCTCGGATTGTATCAGCCTGAGCAATAATCCCAAGCCGGAAGCCATGGGGGCCGTTACACCAAATCCTCCAGGCGGAACCGGGTTGCGCTGGAAATTACTCGAAAGCCATGCGGCTCGCCTGACCGCCCGCATCATTGATCTGTGCGGATTGTCCAATCTTATCGCAAATGTCGCAGGCTCGGACAAACTGCAAGCCCAAGCTATAAAAACAGTCATGGCCGTCCACCGGAAAGAGTTTTTCGACTCTCCCGCCTGGAATATATTGCAAAAAGAATATATTGATTTTATAAAAACAGCAAAAACCAGAACTGACCGATTGATCGTGATCAGGATAACGCCACCGTTTTTCACGACCCTGATGAAAGACCGTAATAAGAACTATGATTTTAAACTATGCAATGAGACCTTGAAAAATCTGTTTGCTGCCAGCCATGTGCCGTATTATGTTTTTGAGCCGGAAGATACCGCCAAATGCTATTTTAAATACGACATGCATCTTACTCCGGCAGGTCATCAGGAACTAGCGGATTTTATTTCAGATAAACTCGTGAATTCCCAAGAGGAGAAAAAATGATAGACGAATTCATGCAGGCTGCAATTGCTGAAGCGAAACTTGGACTCGAAGAAGGCGGCATCCCGATCGGAGCCGTGCTGGTACATAACGGCAATATTATCGGACGAGGCCATAACCGCCGCGTTCAACTGGGCAGTCCGATACTGCACGGGGAAATGGATGCTCTGACTAATGCCGGGCGTCAGCCGGCAGGAATTTACCATGACAGCGTGCTTTACACCACACTGTCGCCATGCATGATGTGCACCGGGGCGATCTTGTTTTTCGGCATCCCTGAAGTGGTCATCGGCGAAAACATCAATTTCATGGGCGAAGAGGAACTGCTGCGTTCACGCGGAGTAAAAATAGAAATTGCGGACAGCGGAGAGTGCAAAACTCTGATGCGCGACTTCATCGCCGCCAGGCCGGAGTTATGGAACGAAGATATTAGCATATAATATTATTCAACATCTGAGCTACAAACAGAGGGAATAAAATGAAGAAAAGAGTTCTAATTACCGGGATTACCGGAATGGTTGGAAGCCATCTGGCGGATTTTCTGCTTGCAAAGACCGATTGGGAAATCTACGGAATGTGCCGCTGGCGCAGCCCGATGGATAATGTTGAACATCTGCTGGACCGGGTTAACCGGAAAGACCGGATACAATTTATCAACGGCGATCTGTGCGACTATATTTCACTGCAGGCAGCCGTCGCGGAAGCCAGACCTGATTATGTATTCCATTTGGCAGCACAGAGCTATCCGAAAACCAGTTTCAGCGCACCGGTCCATACTTTCGATACCAACATCCTCGGAACAGAGCGGCTGCTGGAAGCACTGAGGCATTGCCAGGGAATAGATCCTCTGATTCATGTCTGCTCCTCGTCCGAAGTATTCGGTCGTGTTCCCCGGGAAAAGCTGCCTATCAATGAACAGTGCTCCTTCCACCCTGCTTCGCCATATTCGATTTCAAAAATCGGCACCGACCTGGTCGGACAGTTTCATGCGGAGGCTTACGGGCAGAAAGTCATGGTGACCAGAATGTTCACCCACACCGGCCCGCGCCGCGGTGATGTTTTTGTGGAATCCACGTTCGCCAAACAAATCGCGATGATTGAAGCTGAACTCATTCCGCCTGCGGTTAAAGTCGGCAATCTGAATTCGCTGCGGACCTGGGCCGACGTCAGAGACGCGGTAAAAGCTTATTATATGCTGCTGACAGTCAATCCGCAACCCGGCGCAGTATACAACATCGGGGGCAGCTATTCCTGCACGGTTGCGGACATGCTCAACTATCTAATTTCCTGCTCATCCAGAAAGGACATCAAAGTTGAAATTGATCCAGAGCGGCTGAGACCGCTTGACGCTGATTTACAGTTGCCCGACTGCTCCAAGTTTATGCAGCATACCGGCTGGAAACCGGAAATCCCGTTTGAGCAGACCATGCAGGATCTGCTGAACTACTGGCGCGCCAAAATCAAACTCGGGAAAAGGTATCTGACACGATGAACAGACGAGCAGTTCCTCACAGCCCGGCGGAGGCTCCTGAAATATTATGCCCCGACCTGATGCCGGTAAAAGAAGAATACCGGAATCAATGGTTTAAAGTAATGGATCGAGGCAGTTATTTCACGCTGGAATATGACCGTCCGCAAGTTGTGGTTTTGCCGGTAGTGGAGCAGCGCGGCATTCTTATGGTCAGAGTAAAGAGACCGATTATAAATGACTGTCCTCTGGAATTGCCGGCCGGCGATTCCATGCAACACGAAACGCCGGCGGAAGCAGCCCGCCGGGAATTATCGGAAGAGGCGGGAATATATATTGATGCGCTGGACAGATTCAAGCCGGTGATCCCGATTGCTGAAATGCCCGGCAGGATGCCGGTACTGTTGAGTGTTTTCCAGATAGAATTAAGTCTGGATGAATTCAACCGCAGAAAAGCATTCGACGAGAATGAAATAATTTCGCTGGAATTGCTGCCGTCCAAAACGGTAATGGAAAAGATTATCTCAGGAGAAATATATTTAAGTTCGCCTGTCGCGATTTTATCAAGATTTATTTTTTCAAATATACAAGAGGTTACCGGTAATGAGTAGACAAGATATTTTATTAATCAATCCAGGCGGAACCAGAAAAAAAGTTTACCAGGATCTGGGCAGGGAATTCTCTGCGATTGATACGCCTTTCTGGGCCGCATTGACCGCCGGTTTTCTCCGGAAAAAAGGCTTTGCTGTCGGACTGCTGGATGCCAACGCGGAAAATCTGGATTTTGACGAAACCGTGCAGCGCATTGAAGCTGCTAATCCCCGTTATATTGCGGTCATCTGTTACAGCCAGCAGGCCAATGTCAGCACTCCGATCATGGTCGGCGTAGGAGAACTGTGCAGGAAGATAAAAACAAAAATCCCGGCAAAAAACCTGATCCTGACCGGCTGGCATCCATCCGCGCTGCCTGAGCGTACTTTGACGGAGGAAGCCTGTGATTTTGTTGCCCAGGGCGAAGGTTTTTACACGCTGGAGAACATGCTTTCCGGCAAGCCTTTTGACGAAATTCCCGGATTGTGGTGGAAAGACGGCAGTGCAATCAAACAAAATCCCCGTCCCAAAAACATCCGCGATCTCAGCGATGAGCTGGACGATGTCGCCTGGGATCTGCTCCCGATGGACAAGTATCGCGCATTCAGTTGGATGTGTCTCCGCGATTTCAGCGAAAGAACTAAATTCGCCTCGATTTTTACCAGCCTCGGCTGCCCGTATAAATGCAGTTTCTGCGCCATTCACGCGACTTACGGCGAACACAAGATCCGTTACTGGAGTCCTGAATGGGTGCTCAGTCAGATTGATATTCTGGTAAGTAAATACGATGTGAAACACATCAATATCCACGACGAGCTTTTTGTGTTCAACCCCAAACACTATCTGCCGATTGCGGAAGGAATTATTGCGCGGGGATACTCTTTGAACATCAATGCTTTTGCCCGCGTGGACGTGCTGGACAAGATAAGTGTTGAAGATCTTCAGACGCTGAAAAAGGCAGGCTTCAACTGGTTTAAAATCGGCATCGAAACCGGCAATACGCGAGTCCGGGCAAATGTCGGCAAAGACAGCTACGATGTCGAGGTGGTCAGGCGCGTCATTAAAAAATCTCACGACAACGGCATCGATTTCTGCGCCAATTTCATGTTCGGCCTGCCCGGCGATGACTATGATTCAATGCAGGATACATTGAACCTGGCAACTGAACTTATGGCGGCATTTCCCAGCTTTTTCTGCACAATGGCAATCCCGGGCTCGGACCTGTACGATACCGCGCTGAAACAAGGCCTGCCGCTGCCGGACAACTGGCTTGGATATGCGTCACAAGGGTATGATTTCCTGCCGTTGCCGACCGCAAAGCTTACCGCCAGACAGGTGCTGGAATTCAGGGATTACGCTTTTGAAACATATTTTAAAAATCCCAGATATTTGAATATGATAGAAAGTAAATTCGGGCTTGAAGCGAGAAAGCATATTGAGCAGATGACTGGAATCAAATTGAAAAGAAAATTATTAGGAGACTGATTTATGGACTGCTTTTGTAAAAGTGTCCGTCAGGATATTTTGCGCATTTCCCAGCACAGCGGACACGGCCATATCCCGACCTGTTTTTCAGTTGTGGAAATGCTTGCCGCCGTCTATTCTGAAATGAAGCACAATCCCGCCGATCCGTCATGGGCCGAGCGCGATATTTTCATTCTGAGTAAAGGTCATGCGGCGCTGGCGCATTATTGCACATTGGCTCATTCCGGTTATTTTCCGGTCAAGGATGTCTACAACTTCGGTGCGTTCAGTTCGATTTTCGGTTGTCATGCCGACCGGCACAGAGTTCCGGGGGTCGAACTTTCAACCGGCTCCCTCGGACACGGAAGCTGTGTCGGCGCCGGTATTGCCCTGGCTTTCAAAATCAGGAAATCGCCAAGAAAAGTATATGTTCTGATCGGAGACGGCGAAAGCAACGAAGGCACGGTATGGGAATCCCTGATGGTGGCGGCTCACCAGAAACTCGATAATCTCACGGTGCTTCTGGATCACAATAAATCGCAGATACGCTGCCTGCCGATTACGCGCCCGGCCGACAAATTCCGGGCATTTGACTGCGAGACCATGGAAGTTGACGGACATGACATAAACGCGCTTAAAACAGCGTTATCCACGGCTTCAAACGGCAAACCGAAAGTAATTGTCGCGAATACGGTCAAAGGAGGCGGGTGCAAAACTTTGGAGGAGAACATGTTTGCATGGCACCGGCGCAGCCCGTCAAAAGAGGAAATGGAAATGCTGCTGGGAGAACTGAAATGAGAAAACACTTTAAAGACGTTCTGCTTAAAATTGCCGAAAAAGATGAAAGGCTGATACTGTTGCTGGGCGATATCAGCGTCTTTCTGTTAAAGGATTTTGCCGACCGCTTTCCGGACCGGTTCTATAATATCGGCATCTGTGAAAATACGCTTATTTCGATGGCCGCCGGGCTGAGTTCGCAAAATCTGCATCCGGTTGTCCACACCATTGCTCCGTTCATTACGGAAAGAAGTTATGAGCAGGTAAAACTGGATATGTGCTACAACGGATTCGGCGGCAATATTGTCTCCTGCGGCGGTTCGTTTGATTATGCCTGGGACGGAGCCACTCATCATTGCTATACCGATCTGGAGCTGATGCGGATGCTGCCGGGAATGGAAGTGATGCAGCCGGGCAGCAAAAAAGAACTGGGTATGCTGCTTGAATCGCAATATGCCAACGGGAAACCGTCTTATTTCAGAATTCCCGCGGATGAGCATCGTCTTGATCTGCCGGTGGAATTCGGCAAAGCCAATGTCGTTCTCCATAAAGATTCGGCGGAACTGACGGTTATCACTGCGGGCCCCATGCTGCAAAATGTTTACGAGGCGTGCAAAGACATGAACGTCAATCTGCTTTACTTCCACACCATCAAGCCGCTGGATGCCGAAGCTCTGGCGCACTATTCGAAAACAAAAATGCTGGTCATTCATGACGCGTTCGGCCTGTTCGAATCGGTATGCGCCGCAGTTGATGCTAAAGTAAAATATCATGGAATTCCGGATAAGTTCTGCTGTTACTACGGCACGCTTGAAGACATCAGAAGACTGCTGCTGCTGGATGCCCCCGGAATCAGAAGCGTTATTCAAAAGGAATTATCCGGAGTAAAATGACAGCGCAAAAAGTAACCGCAGAAGATTTTGAACGCATGTTCCGTTTTGAGGACGGAACATTGCCTGAATTCATCAGCCGTGAACTTGAATCCGTCGTCTCCGCGCATCATCTTGCCGACGCTCAGGAACAGGCGGAATATGTGCTTGATTTTCTTAAACGGATCGAACAGCAAACCATCACCAGGACCAAAGCGGAGAATCTGGCGGCTTTTGAATCAGGCTGGACGGAAAATTATAATAAACTGCTGCGGGATGGAACTTCCTTAAACAGCCTTAAACCGGGCTATTTCCGGGGAAATAAATTCCTGAGATACAATAATCAATTGGTCGTCTCCGATAATCTGCAACTGGAATTCGATCTGTTCCGAATCGCCAGGCATTGCATTTTTTATAAATATCTGAACAACCGCGATACCATCTGCGAACTGGGCTGCGGCAGTTGCCAGAATATTTTAATGCTGACGGAAATGTTCAAGGATGCCGCCCTGATTGCAGCGGACTGGACCAATGCCGCAAAAAAGATTGCCGACCATCTCGGGTCCAGCCTTAAACGGAATATTTCAGGACATGTGCTGGATATGATGGAGATCAAAGATGCCAGTTTCATCCCGTCCGGCAGCGCCATTATTACAATACATGCTTTTGAACAACTCGGCGAAAACTTTGCCGGAGTATTAGATTTTATGATCAAAAGCAGACCGCGCATTGTAGTCCAGTATGAACCGGTGCTGGAGTATTATTCGGAAAGCAATCTTTATGATTTCCTGGCGTTGAAATACTGCCGTAAAAGAAATTACCTGGAAAACTACTTGACTGCGTTGAGAAAGCTGGAACAAGAGAAGAAGATTGAAATCATCAGCTCATACCGTCCGTTTCTGGGCGGCGTGCTGCATGAATCTTCATTGATCGTTTGGCGGCCGTTATATTAACCACCTTGATTTTCAGAAGGGGAAATTATGCTGAAAGTATCAAAAACTGATCTGGAAGGCGTTCTGCTGATCAATCCTTATGTGTTCGAAGACTTCAGAGGCGAATATGTGGAAATGTGGAACGAAGAGTTATACCGTGAAAATGGTATTGATATAAAATTTGTGCAGGACGATATTTCGACCTCATCACTGCATGTGCTGCGCGGCATTCACGGCGATGCCGAAACCTGGAAACTGGTTTCCTGTCTTCACGGCAAATTTTATCTGGTGGTCGTCAACTGTGACAAAGAATCTCCTGCATTCGGCAAATGGCAGGGATTTACACTTTCCGAAAAAAATCGGGCACAGATATTGATTCCACCCAAACACGGCAACGGACACGTCGTACTGAGCGAAAGCGCCATATTCCATTATAAGCAAACCACCTATTATAATCCCAAGGGGCAATTTACCTATAAATGGAACGACCCCGAATTGAACATCTGGTGGCCGATCAGGAATCCGATTATTTCGCGCAGAGATGAATTCCTGGATAAATCATTAATCGCTAAATAGGTTTTATCATGATTATTACACGCACTCCATTCAGAATCTCGTTTTTCGGCGGCGGAACGGATTTTCCGGCATTCTACAGGGAGCACGGCGGCTCGGTGCTCAGCACCACGATCAATAAATACTGTTATATTATTTCCCGTAACATGCCGCCGTTTTTTGATTACAAGTACCGGATAAGATATACCCTGCGCGAAGAAACTGCCACGATAGAAGAAATCAAACATCCGGTGGTGAGGGAGGTATTGCGTAAATTCCAGTACCCGAAGGGGCTGGAAATGGTTCACACCAGCGATATTCCGGCGATGTCCGGCATTGGCTCGAGCTCTGCGTTTACTGTTGGATTCTTGCATGGGATGTATGCGCTGCAAGGCAAAATTATTACCAAAAGACAGCTTGCGCTGGATGCCGTTGAAATAGAACAGGAAGTTTTAAAGGAAAACGTCGGTTCGCAGGATCAGGTTGCCACCGCATTCGGCGGGTTCAACCGGATTGATTTCAAACAGGACGGAACTTTTTACGTATCACCGGTAACGATTCCCGCGGTCAGGTTAAAAGAACTCGAAAGCAGCCTGATGCTGTTTTTCACCGGCTTCACCCGCTTCTCCAGTGAAATTGCCGCGGATCAAGTCAAAAGCATTCCGGGTAATGTCAAAAATCTTTTAGAAATGAAAGCACTGGTGGATGATTCCATTGACATCCTTAACGGCAATGCGCCGATGACCGATTTCGGTAAACGTCTGCACGAAACATGGCTGCTCAAGAAAAGCCTGAGCCTGTCTATTTCAACTTCATTTATTGAAGACGCATATAGCCGCGCAGTACAAGCCGGAGCTGAAGGCGGGAAAATTCTTGGCGCCGGCGGCGGCGGATTTATGCTGATGTATGTCGAACCGGAAAAACAGGCGGCGGTAAAAGCAGCGCTGAGCGACTTGCTGCATGTGCCGTTCAGTTTCGAACCGCTCGGATCTCAGATTATCATGTACTCAACGATTGAATATTAAAATGCCCTTGAACTTTCCCAATGAAATAACCGCGATAATCCTGGCCGGCGGCATGGGCACCAGATTGAGCAGCGTTGTCTCCGGCCGTCAGAAAGCGGTAGCGCTAGTCAACGGCAGCCCGTTTCTCAGTTATCTGTTCCGCCAGCTTATCCGGTCAGGCATTAAGCATGCTGTACTCTGCACGGGTTATAAAGCGGAAATGGTTGAAGCGGAATTCGGCAGCGAATTTTCCGGGTTGAAACTAAGTTATTCAGTCGAAAAACAACCGTCAGGCACTGCCGGAGCTGTACGGCTGGCGCTGGATAAAGCCAGAACTGATTATCTGCTGGTGATGAACGGCGATTCTTATATGGACACCGACTTTGCTGTTTTTTTCTCCTGGTTTGAACAGGCCGGAATTGATGCCGGAATTATTTTAACCGAAGTGGAAGACGCGTCCCGTTACGGCAAAGTCACGATGGATAATAATGGAAGAATCATCCGCTTCGATGAGAAAAAAGAACATGCCGGCAGCGGATTGATTAACGCCGGGGTGTATCTTTTTAATAAGAAAGTATTAACAGATATTCCAGAAAATGTGAAGTATTCCATGGAAAAAGACGTGTTTCCCGGACTTGCCGCCGTAAACCGGCTGTTCGGGAGAAAATCGGACGGCAGATTTATTGATATCGGCACGCCGGAATCATATAAAATGGCCGAAAAATTCTTTCAGGAGCTTAAATGACCGTAAACAAACATTTTATGTTCCCCTGCTCGTTCCTGATTGCGTCGCTATTTTTTTATCCATTGATGCTGCCGGGCCTGCTGTTTCCGGTGGCATATCACAGCTACCTTATCTTTTTCACGTCCGGAACACTATCCGCGATGGCTTTGGCCGGGTGTTTTTTAGATTATAAACAAACGATAAATTTCTGCCGGAATAATTTTCTGCCGACTATGCTAATGGGCATTATAGCTGTTGTATGCCTGCTGCATTTTCTGCTCAATTATAATTACAGTCTGGACTATTTTTTCAGTTCACTGATATGGATTTCGATTCCTTTATTTGCGGCTCTTAATCATAGATTATTTGAAAAGTATCTGCCATACTTTCTGGCATTGCTGGCATTGCTGAACTACATCCAATCGACTAAAGACTTGTTCTCAAGCGTGGTCTTCTGCGGTATCTCCGGCAATTGGAACTGGAATGGCGCTTTACTGATAATATCCACGCCTTTTCTTATGCTTTCCATTACAAAACTGGGATGCCTGTTGAAATGGAATATTATTGCCGGAAGAATTTTGAATATTTTAATTGCGATTCTGGCGTTCTATTACATATACTTATGTGATTCAAAAGGGGTTTGGTGTGCGCTTGTAATGGCGCTGCTATTGTTCCTTGCCCTTCAATATAGAAATAAAAATTCAATCCGCTGGCTCCTGTGGGTTATTCTGATTGCTGTTATTGCTGCTGTAATATTTTTATATTCCGGAGGGATTTCAAAATTCGGCGCCTTTATGCTGCGGGATGTGCGGATGCAATTGTGGGCAGGCACGTTACATCTTATTGGGGATAATTTTCTCTCCGGAGTCGGTCAGCCGTTATTTGAAAACGCTTACGCATCCTATAATCCGGTAGAATATTATTTGAATTTCTTTGCTACAGACAGAAATCCCCACCCTCATAATCATTTACTGCTTTTTCTTGTGTCAAACGGGATTTTCGCATTCATGGCATGGCTGATTCTGCTCATTCTGCCGATATGGAAGTGGATTTCACGTTCAGCTCCGACCGGCAGCTTGCGGATGAAGTTATATTTTTTTGTTATGCTGTTTTTATTTTTCCACGGGTTATTGGATATGACGGTGGAAGTATGGCCGATAAATATAATTTTCCTGGTAATATTAGGTATTTTCTGGGGACGTTGCTGGAAGATGCCGTCAAATGGAATGGAGATATTGTTTGCTCCGCGGACAGTTCGCCTGGCCGCGATAATTTGCTTTATCATTTTAATGGCTGCCATGACGGTTCAACTATACCGTAATTCTTTAAGTTCGTACTATTTCCGTGAGGCGCATATTGCCAGAGAGGTGGATTCCGCGGATGCCGCACTCGCATTTTATAATAAGAGTATCGCTTGCAAGCCGACTCCGGAAAGTATTTATCAGGCAGCTTTAATTGCTTTCTACGATTTAAAAAATCCTTCGCTTTGTCAACATTATCTTGACCGGATGGAGGATTTGACCGCATTCCGTAATTATGTCAACAATAACGGGCTTAAGGCAAAGGCGCTTTATTTACAGGGGCGGCGTCATGAATCTTTGCAATATTTTCTTCAGGAAACCAGGAATTTCCCGTTAAGTTCGGTAAACTGGTATTTCTATTATAATACATTAAAAGAAATTGGACGTGGTGATGAGGCGGGAGCGGCGTATGACAGGCTTTCCCAGTCTCTGGCGGTGAAAGGTTTGCGTTATGAGCACATTCCGCTTCTTATTAAAAATCCGAGACTGGATATGCACTTCCGGGAAGTTCCGGGCGCGGGTTTTAAAGAATTGGAATAGATGGATGTCCGGGGTATAATCCAGTAGTTATAAGTGTAAATTAATTCATTTCGTAGAAAATCTATATGGAATCATCCTTTAAGAATAATACATTGGCCCTTTGGGTGCTGGATCAGCATCCCGAATCCAAATTGTCAGGCGTGAAGAGTGGTCAAATCACTCATGCGTCTTTCTTTGACAAAATATATTTAAGTGGCGTTAATTCAGGTTTTATTAAGAAAATACTTCCGGATAAAATAATTAAAATGCCTAATATAGAAGAAGGTGTTCTTGGTAAATATATTGGAAGAAATATTGCAATAATTGATGCTGATTATATTTTCTTTTTATTGGCAGGCGATGAGTTATTGATAAATCAGAACGTGATTGACAGAATAAAGAAGATAATATTTGATTCTCATAATAAAGCCGCGATATGGGGGGCTTTTGAATTTCTCGATGAAAGTGGAAGTCTTGGAACGGCAACAGAACTGCACTGTTATCAGGACGGAGCAGACAGAGAAATTTTCATAACCCGCGGGTTGGATAAACGATTTGACGGGAGTATTTCCGGTGCAGTTATTCCGGTGTCGGCAATCTTGCAAAACCGGCATTTGCTTGAGATTTATGACAGTTCTACTATGCTCCCTGAATTGCTGCTGAGCCTCCAGGAGATTGACAAAATATACCAGCTTGAACCACCAACGGTAAAGGCATATCTGGACACTGCCAACAAGCGCGGGTTTCAAGGCAATGCCGGCATTTCGTTTTATCTGTATCAATGGATAACTTGCAAACAATCATTTTTGAAAAAGAGGTTGTTGCGTTTGATTATAGAAAATATATTCTGCACATTAAACATAAGACAAATATTTAAAACGATTAAAATATGCTTCCGAATTTGCTGGTTCTACGGTAAGAAAAATGTGCTTCTGTTTCCTCTGGCAACCATCGTCTCTACCGTTAATTTTGTCATTCGGCGAATAAATCCTGGATGGTTGCAATGAATATTGTTTTCGCATTATTTTATTCGGCAAGTGAACAGATATTCTGTAATCAGAAAGAAAAAAAAGGTTACGGCAATTATTTGTTTTATCCGTTCTGGGAGCTTAAGCAACGGCTTGGCAGTCAAGGACATAATGTCGTTTCTCGTAAAGAATTTGATATATTTAAAGCGGATATTGCTGTTTTTTACGATATTGATGAAAAATTATATGAACTTGCCCTGTCATTGCCGGCTGGAACAAAAAAGATTTTGTTATGTTTTGAATCTCCTATTTACACTCCGGTTGCCCATCATGCCGCAATCCTCAATCGCGGTCACTGGGACGCGGTTATTACTTATAACCGCAGTTTTACAGGGAACAAGATACATCATATAGATATCCCGGTTGCCGGGAAACAGGTGACCCCTGTTTATCCAACTGAAACCAAACAGGATGATTGCGGGGTAATTGTTGCAAGTTACAAAGGTGACATCAGGGGTGAGACTCATCTGCGGGATACATTATTGAAAAGACTGGCGGCTGAAAAGCGGATACATATCTATGGTATCGGCTGGAAAAAAGCTGATAACATTTTTGGGCAGGTTGAGGATAAAATTGCAACGATGTCACAATACAGTTATGCTCTGTCATTCGAGAACTCTGTCTATCCCGGCTATGTCACAGAAAAGCTAGGGGATGCGGTACTGGCCGGACTCCCGTCGATCTATTATGGGGATTGGGAAAATGCTGAACGGCGGTTCCCTGGAGTCTTTATTCCTTTAACAAAACTGGATTTTGAGCATTTCATGAATGCCAAGGACGAGTTGGAGCAACGCCACGGCGAACTGCTTGAAAATGTCCGGCACTGCCAAGCGGCATCTGACGGGTGGATGGATTCATTTTTGGATACTTTTATCGCAATAGTCAATAAATTTCAGGAGAGATCATGAGAAATCCGTTTTCAGGAATTACCTTAAAAGACTTTATTCCTCCGA
>CAIJKT010000879.1 GCA_903821255.1 uncultured Lentisphaeria bacterium
CCATTCTCATTGTTCGGAAAATAGTCTTTGTTGTCATTCTGGTAGGCGATTACAGCTAAGCCTATCTGCTTAAGATTGCTGGTGCAGCCTGATCGTTTTGCTGTCTCCCGCGCTTTGTTCAGGGCTGGTAACAGCATTCCGGCGAGGATCGCGATGATCGCGATCACCACGAGGAGCTCAATGAGCGTAAAATTCTGCTTGCTGCTTTTCATGATTTTCCTTCTCCTTCTGTTGTTATTATTATATCCTAAAAACTAATTTAGCGTTTTCTAATTTTCCTTGTCGTTCAGTTTTGAAAACAATTTTATTTCTTTAGGTGCTTCGTTGCGTTCAGCGGCCAGAGCCAGATTGACCAGGTACCTGGCGGTTTCCACTATCGAGGAGTCGAGCCGGATGAAATCCTTGAGCCACGGGAAATTAAACTCTTTATTTCCCAGGACTACCACGTGGATGTCCTTTCCGGGAGTAAGTCCCATTTCTTTGATTGCTCTGCCCACGCCCTCCGCCAGACAGTCGGTGTAAACTACCAGTCCGTCAGGCTTGTGCGTTTTAAACAATATCCGGCAGAGGTTATAGCCGACTTCTTCGTCGGGCATACTGTGCTCGTAGCGCCACAGTTCTTTGGGAATCATCGCAGGCGAGAGCCAGCACTCCGGCGCGGACAGACCAAGCGGGCGCAATGCGTTGGCCATGCCTGCGCGCAGGGGACGGTTTACCGCTTCCTGCTGCTCGGCGTTGGCCCATTCATGCACAATCGCGCTTATCAGCTCTATCTTTTTGCAGCCTTTGGCGGCAAGAATGGTTGCAGCCTGCTGCCCGGCGTCACGCATGTCGCGGCTGACCTCTCCCCACCCGTAACAATGTCCCATGGAGATGACCGGTATCCCGGATGCCTCCAGGGCGGCTTTATATTCGCCCTGCTGGACGATCAATACAGAAATTTTCTTTCGTTCAATGTCTTCCGTGAGTTGGACTGGAAGTATGCTTGTGCGGAATTCCGGCAGGCGTTTGTCGGCATAGTGCCGGAAACTGCGTTTCGCCGCATGTAATGCCCGTTGTATTTCATCGTCCAGCCGGTATGAATATTCCGAAGCCTTTCTGTCCCGGGAATTTGAGCAGTCCATCATCAAGCCGATCTCGCCTTGTGCCCCTGACGCCTGCGGCAGTACATAGGTGCCGGATCCCATCCGCTTTTCAATGAATCCTTCCACGGACAGCTCCTGCAACGCCTTGTCCAGTGTGCCAACGTTTACGTTATAGCGTTTGGCCAAATCCTTCTTAGAGGGCAGGGCACCGCCTTCTTTCAGGAGCGGCTTCACCAGATCGGCAAAAAGCTTGTCCCTGACTTCGGAATAATAATTTTTTCTTCGAGCATCGGGCATGGCATCTCCATAAGTGATTCGATAAGTGAATTACTTGTTTACTAGATTATACGCTAAAAGTTTTCAATTGTCAATACCTTTCAGTATAAATAATAAAAAAAAGGGGGGATTACTCCGGGAATGAACGGGAAAGAGAAAGTGATTCAATCACTTCTAGTTGGTGGCTGTTTCAGCCAGCCAGCATGGCGGTGCCCTGATCGCGTGCCCAAGCAGTTTCAGCATCACTCACTGAAGATCTGTAAATTTATATACGCCGCCATAAATCAAAATCCTTTTATCGTCCACAAAACACACAAAAGTACATTTCTTATCCACGAATGGCACTAATCGGCACGAAATAAACATTAATTCGTGTAATTCGTGGACAGACGTTTCCGGTTGGTACGTTTTATTTTATTGAATTTTATTGAATTTTATTGAATTTAAAAATAATCAAGAGAAATGCTATTGACAAATTTCAGAACGTCATTTATAATATAATCACTGGACTAGTCCAGTTTAATCCAGTTGTAAAACAAGGGAATGACTGATGCAGGAAGTAATTGACAAAGAAAGCAAAACCGCGCTGTCGGTGCAAGTCAGTGAAAAGCTGATTAAAGAAATCCGGCTCGGCGTTTTCCGGCCCGGCAAGCGGCTTCCCGGCGAAAGAATGCTGGCGGATAAATTCGGCACCAGCCGCGGCACAGTCATTGAAGCGCTCGATCTGCTGGAGAAACAGAATTATATTGAGCGCATTCCCGCCAAAGGGACTTTCATCAGTGAGGACGTGAATCACGAACTCGGCACCTTAAGGATCATTCTACCTTTTCCGGAAGCGTCGCTTTCGCCGGACGCGGTAGGCACCATGGAAAACTGGGGTGCGGTTTCGGAAGTGTACCGCGGTATGGTCGCGGAAGCGAAAAAGCAGCAGGCGGAAATCGCGTTTCAGCATTTTGAAGATACTGACAATGCAATTCAGATACGCCGTCAGAGCCGCCGTATGGAGGATTCTGAAGGAGCTATTTTTATTGGACACCAGCTGGCGGCGCTGCGTGAAGCCACGATCAAAGCAGGCAAATATTGCGTTTTAATCGGTCCATTTAATGATACTGACGGCGTAACTAATGCTTCAACAGTTTCCCGTGGATATGAAAAATCGTTTGACGAAATAGCAATGCATCTGGCGGTGAAAAAATACCGAAAACTCCGTATTCTGGACATTTTTACTGGAGAGCGCAAGCCGGAAGAAAACAGGCAGAAACTGGAAAAAATAGCGGCACTGACAGCAGCGTTTTCCAGGCATGGAATAGAGTTTAATCCGGGATGGATTTATCAGGCGGATACTGCTGATATTAAATCTTTTGCGAAATTTATCGCAAAAGCCGGATGGGATACACAAAACAGGACTGAGGTAATTTTCAGTTTATATACCGAAGGCGTGTCTCTGCTGTATAAGTACTGTCAGGAGGAAAATCTTTCGCCTGGTAAAAACTTCGGAGCGTTCGGCTATGCTTCAGGAATAACTTTTGCCAATTTAATTCCGGAATTCACCTATTGCAAAATAGATAATTTCCAGATTGGCCAGGCTGCCTGCAGGATGGTGATTGAAGCAATCCGCTCCGGTAACCGGACTCCGCGGCATGAAATTATTCCATCAAAATTAATTATACAAAAATCAACCTGAAATAAAAGGAGATCAGAAGAATGAAAACAATGTCAACCGGTTCCCCGAAAGTAAAGAATTTTACGCTCATTGAACTCCTGGTTGTGATCGCCATCATCGCGATTCTTGCCGGAATGCTGCTGCCGGCATTGAGCAAAGCCAGAGAAAAAGCCAGACAATCCGATTGCGCAAACAAAATGAAGCAGATCGGCACCGCTTTTTATGTATATCAGAATGACTA
>CAIJKT010000880.1 GCA_903821255.1 uncultured Lentisphaeria bacterium
ACTATTAACAGCACCCCTGAAAAAACAATTATCAGAAAAGGCGGTGAAGGCAACTATGTATTTGTCAACAAAGGCCATAATCTTAGCTTCCTTGATAAAGAAGCTAAGCGTTTAAGCTGGGATGGAACGCCGGTGGTGATAAGCGCCGGAACGGAGATCATGACCGTAACGGTTGATTCGCAGTTCACTGCCGGATGCTATATTTACTGGGGTGACGCTTACGGCTGTACTGTGGAACTGCTGACCAATGAATTTACATTGCCTTACGGTGATAAGAAAAATTATTCTTATCAATTGAAAATAAAATAGAACAACAACCAATTAAACAAGGAGAAGTCCTGTCATGAATCGAAAAAATTTCACACTCATCGAACTCCTGGTCGTGATCGCGATCATCGCGATCCTCGCCTCAATGCTGCTTCCGGCACTGAACAAAGCCAGGGAAACAGCAAAGACAGCCACCTGCGCCAACCAGTTGAAACAACTCGGCACGGGAGCCAGCTTGTATCTGGGCGACAACCTGGACTATTATCCTGTAGACGTGCGGAGCAATGCCGGCTGGGCGACACATCTGGTCGCCTCCGCCAACAACACTTCGTATGACAAAGCAGTCGCCCTCCCGGGATTTGGCAATAAACTGCTCTACTGCGCCAGTGCCACCGGCGAAGATACTTCCCGTGCGTGGATATGGGCGCCGATGTCCGGCGGCAAGTGGGTTACCTACAACGGATTCCAGGCTGCCCTTTCGGCTACGATGCTGGATTCTGAAGCCCTGTTTTGCAATTCCTATGGATTATCCAGAAAAATGAGTACATTGCGACTGCCGTTAAGCCGGATCGCTTATCTCGGCGATACCAATACTACGGTCGGAAGCGGGTTCAATTACGGCAATCCGGCAGGAACAAAATTGTATGAGTTACAGAAGCGGCATCAGGGAAAGATGAATCTGCTGTGGCTTGACGGACATGTTAGTTCTAAAGATGGCTCTACTGATTATTACGGCACCTGGTGCACGGTAGCACAGCGGCCGTGGTTTCTGAGATGGAACTTTATGGTCGATAAAGCCAGAGAGCTTTAAGCGGCTGCACAGTGCAGGAACTTATCTGCTGAACATAAGAATCCGGCATCAAATCATATGGAAAATGCTTCGTAAAAAATGCGCTGGTCGGCGGCTTGCTGTCATGGAAGCAACATGACATGACAGCAAGCGGATGAAGTATGTCAAAGATTATAAATGCTGTTAAGGCCGTCTCCGGCGCAGAATAACAGAGTCCTCCAGCACGCGGCAATATATGCACATTTTAAATTTTAAGTTACTGAAGCAAATACTACAATTTATAAAACTGGGAGATTATGATGAAAACACTATGGCAACTGGCTATAGCGGTATTTATTTCGGCTTCAGCAATAAGTTCATTTGCGCTGCCGTCTTATAATGACGTTCTGCTGGTAATCAATGACAAATCGCCTTCATCGGTGGAGATCGGCGCGTATTTTAAAACTGCCCGTCAAATTCCTGATATCAACGTTGTGCATGTCTCCATGATAGACCAGCAGGGAGCCGGCAACGAATTCGGACAGGCAGCCGCAAGTGAGAAAAAAGCCTTGCTTGACGCCATTAAAAATCATATGACAGTCAACAACCTGACCGACAAAATAAACTATATCGTTTTAACGCGCGGGATTCCGATGTGTGCCGCGAGTCCGGAATTCCCGACCGCCCCGTTCCATCTTACTGACGTTTATGTGCTGTTCGGTTTGTCCGAGTCTGCGGCGGACAACGCCATTCCGGATATTTTCAGCCGGAATAAATACTTTTACTATTACAACGCGGACATTCTTAACAAGAAATTTTCTTCGAAAGCATTTGGTTATTATATTGTGTCGCGACTGGATGGATCAGGGATGAATAATATTAAGCAGATGATCGATGACACCGGCGCCCCGGCGTATGTATCGTACAAGCAGAACGGCGGAAAAGCCAAATTTCTTACGCTGCATCAGCACGTTTCCGCTATGGTGAAAAACGAATTGAAAAGGCGGAATGTAGAACTGGTGCAAGTCCCGGCAAATCCGGCCACAAAGCAGTTGACCGCGACGATGGATACTGTCGCCAAAGGCCTGATGTTCGCTTTTTTAAATGACGTCAGCAATCCCGGCTACGGCTATGAAGATTTACCGATGGATAACAGTTTTTACGCAGACGGCGATATGGTCGGCGATTATCCGTTTATTTACCGCGGCGCGACATTCATCCCGGGTTCTTTTGTCACTTGTTTCCGCTCATTCCCGTCGCGGCTGATGAACCGGGACAACGGCGGCCTGCTGGCAGTAAATACCGACACCGCTGCAATCACTGACTACCAGAAAGCTTATGACGGCAGCGACATTAAATTCCGCCACCAGACCTGTGTAGCTTATGATCCGGTCAACAATCAGATATGGTGCGGTACCGGCGAACCGGCCCAGAACGTGAATATGAGCTTCGATGCTCGTGGTACGGATGAGTTTTACCGTGAACATGTGCGCAATGAAGGCGGCGGCATCGCCGTCTACGATGCAGCGGGCAATATCCTCAACTGGATGAATACCGCCAACAGCCCGTTGAAAAACAATCGCGTAGTCAAGATGGTTTATGATAAAGCATCAAAACTGATGTGGGTGATGCATTACAAAGGGGTTCAATATTACGATCTGGTAGCTAAAATATGGCATGATGTTCCCGTGCTGCAAAACGATTTTGCCGCTGGCTGTTCTATCTATATTGATCCTTTCGACAGCGACAAGGTGTATTTCTCATTCTATTACTGCAATGTGAGCTATTTTGGCGGATATAGCAAAGTTTCTTCTCAGATCGCAGGCGCGGCAAACAGCATTTATGAATACAGCAAAAACGCTCAAACGGTAAAAACTTATATCATTGATACTGACAGCACACTTGACGGAATGGTCGCGCAGATGGTAAAAACTTCCGCCGGCACGCTGTGGGTTACCAAAGGCAGCAACTATTATAATTACAGTGGCGCGACCAGAAAAATCGCGCTTGTCAGGTATGACCTGTCTAAAAGTGCGATAGTGGAGAAAATCATCCTCAGTGATTTGATTCCGGAATTGAAAAATCCTCCGGCTGATCTTAAAATTTCCTTTATTCAGCCGCCGTATGCTATGATAGCTGGTCCGAATAATACTGTTCTGGCTCCCGTCGGCTGCGCAATATCTTATACTGCGGCAAGAACCAGTACCGACGGCAAAACAACCTATATCGCGGAAGGCAAAAATTATCTTGTCCGGGTTACTGAAAAATCCGGAACCGCCAGTACCGTCGAAGTTATCAATGATCCGCTGTTTAATTGTACCGATTCCTCTATGGCTACGTCGTATTACGCCCGTTCGTTGATAGTCGATCCGCAGGACAGTAATAAAATATATATGCCATTGTCCTGGCCGTTGTTTGGTGAGCCATGTATGGTTGTAAAATCAACAGACGGCGGCACAACCTGGTCAAAATTTTCAAATTCATCGAAATTCTTGAATGTTTATGACATGGCGATCAACAACAAGACGATTTACGCAGTGCGCGGCTACCAGTCGGCACAGAATCTGTTATGCGACTTCATGGCCTTCGGGCTTAACGCCTTCGGCGGCGGCGTAACCCATGCAGATATGATGTATAATCCGTCACGCCAGACGCCGCGTGCTCCCGGCTTCACGGAGTATGCCAGAGGTTCTGATGATATATATGCGGCCACTATGCAGTCTGTTTCCTGGATTACCGCCTATTTAGATACTCAGGGCAAGGTCTATGGAACATGGAGCAGCCTTAAAACCTATAAATTCGGCGACTCGGTGACGGACGGGTTTGGAGGCGTGTATGTCAGCGTCAAAGACAATAATACCGGGAATCCGCTTACTCCGGCCTGGCAGGTGGTGGATATCAGCAATATCAGCGACTATTCATCGGCCGTCGCATACGGGGCATATGCTTTTGTCAACTATAACGGAAACGTATATTTCAGCACCATGAATAACAATACCTATACGCCGGGAAGCGGGATAGGACAATATGTCTGGCATCAGGTGGATATCAGCAACATCGGCGATTATTCAAGCTCTGCGCAATACAACTATAACGATCTC
>CAIJKT010000881.1 GCA_903821255.1 uncultured Lentisphaeria bacterium
CTTTCCTTGTAACTATTCGCCCATCACTGCCATGAGCGTTTTCTCCTTCCCAAAATAAAATATCTTGATCAATATGGTCTTCGTATTGGGTTAGACACTCCTGCTTTTCTTTTGTAATAAATAAAACTATCAGATTTTGATTCTGCGGGGTGATGACCCCCCTGCTGATCGCATTAAAAGATGCATAGCCCCACAGCATTGCAAGAGTTGGTCTATCGTATTTTTGTCCTATTACTATTTGACTAAAATCAACCATTTTTTACCTGTGAAGTTTATAACATCGTAATGACGTCATGAAAATACAGCAGGGCAATGAAGAAATCAACTCCAATGACAGAATGTCTCGGATCGGAATGAACTATGATTCTCTATTATGTTCTGCCAGGGTTTTGTAAATGCGGGAGACTTGCTCTTCTGACAGGACAACAGGCCATTGTGGAATGTTGCTGGCAAAGTAAGTATGATGCCAGACAAAAACTCTGCGAGTGTTTGCGGTACTTTCGTCTTTTATAAACCAATGAGGATAGACAACAATTGGTTGGACAGTTATGTTTTCTCCACGCTTACTGAGAAATTCTTCTAATGCTCTTGCTTCCGCTTCTGCTTGGTTTAATGGATTATCAATGGACCTGCCGCTACTGATTCTGACCGTTTGACCGTTATATATGATTTCCTCTTTTTCTCCTTCAATTTTGCTAACGACTTTTGTTTCGACGGTAAATATTCCCTGTGGAGCAACAATAATGTGGTCGATATTGGCTTTCCCTTTGGGATATGTGTAGATAAAGTCGTGGATTATTTTGCATCCTTTTTCTTTCAGAGAATCCAGCACTTCTCCAATAAATACTTCACCATCAAAGCCTAGATAAAGCTTATTAAATTCTGGCTCGACTCTTTTGACATAGATTGTCCCTACAATTATCCATATCGGGATAAGTGAAATTAAAATTGTTATTGCAAAAGTATTTTTTAAAAATGATGCCAATAAAATACCCAATAACATCCCAATCCAGATTAAAATTGGAGCAAAGATAACGAGCATGGAAATAAACGTTTTCTTCGTAATTTGATGCCAAAGATATCTGCCGGGGCGTCGTAATGCCTCTTGCTTGATTGGAGACACTTTCTTCTTTTCATTCTTCTTCTTATTATTACACATTGTAAATACCTTTTCTCAAAAATAATTTCAGTAAAATGCCATTTCATGGTAGTTCAAAGCTATTCGTTTAAAACGAGTGGTAGCTGAGCGCAATTTCCATGACTAAATAGTATATTTCATTATTGAGGCAAATTCAACGTAAAGATATGAGAATATTTTGAAATGCTGGAAGCATTTTATTGTTGTAAAAACAGTAATCAGCCTATCGCGTCCGGCCATACTTGTCGCGCTTGTTCGAGGCTGTTATAGCCGTAATCAATCATTTCCGCCCGGTCATCAAGTACGAGGCAGATACAATACATGACATCATTGCCATCGGTTTCGCATTGCAGCGAGCTGTATTCGCCGGAATAGCTTTCCAGTTTCACAATATAATATTTTCTCTTTGACATATTATTCCTTTATAAATTGGGGACTAATATAAGTCTCGGAACGGAATATCCCAAAATGGGATATTGGTATTTTAACAGGGATGAACAGGATAGGCAGGATTAAGGGGAAGGCGAATACCCAATATCCGTTCCGCATTCGCGGGCGAATATCCAACGGATGAAGGAAAGGTAAAATGCAAAATATTCAAAAATTATCTCTCACAAAGGCGCAAAGAAAAGTTAGATTTTCATTCTCTTCGTGTCTTTGCGTCTTTGTGCGAGAATATGTTCTTTATTCAGAATATCCAATATCCAGCAATGGGAAATCAGGTTTTGCGCAGTTTTATTTCCAGATCATAGCCAAGCGCGGCCGCATATCTGCGCAAAGTAGACAAGCGCGGCGAATGTTTGTCGGTCGGGGATTCAATCCTGGCAATGGCCGGCCGGCTGGTGTGCATTAATTTTGCCACGTCGTCCTGGGTCATTTTAGCCTTTTTGCGGGCTTTCAAAAATTCATCGAGCAACTTTAAATCCGGGTCCGGCTGTTCATACAGGCGTTTGACATCCGCATCTTCAAGCATTTTTTTCTTCAATTGTTCATGTGTGAGCATTTTTTGACTTGCCGCTGTAATATGTTATTTGCCATCTCATATTTAAATTGTACCATATTTGTTACAAAAAGTCAATGAATAAAACAAAGATTGTTCATGAAAATAATTAATCTGCAAGGAAAGTAACGCGAATATCCAATATCCGTTCCGCGGTGGTAGGTGAACTTATCGGTGAACTTATCGGTGAACTATCCTGCCATTAATATGTTGCGGTCGCCGGAACTGTAATCTGAATTTCCGGTTCTCATTCCGCCTCCTGCCTTCTCCCTCAGGCCGGCTGCATGACTTCTTCGGTCAGTTTCATTTCCTGGCTGAAGCAGATGCCCTGGAGCTGGGTGATGCTGTGCAGCAGTTCGCACTCCGGCGGACATAATGACAAATCGGTGAGGAAAGTCGGAATGATGCAGCACTTGATGCCGGCGGCCACGGCGGCCATGGCGCCGCGCGGGGAATCTTCCACGGCAATGCACTCTTCGGGGCGCAGGCCTAAAATTCTCAACGCGGCCAGATACGGCTGCGGCGAGGGCTTGGTTTCGCCTCCGGCTTCATCCGCGGTGATGACCGTTTCAAAGAAATTCAGCAGTCCGGTGGATTCATGGACGCGTTTGAACCGTTCCCGGGTCGCGCCGGTGACGACCGCGAGCCGGAAATGATTGGCCAGGATCGCCAGGGTTTCGCGCACATGCGGCATGACCTGGACGCCGAGGGCGACATCGGCCCAGAACACGCCGTTGCGGCGGTCCAGGACTTTATCAACGAGGTTGGAGGCGATGCCCATGCGCGTCGCGATTTTGCGGGAGGTTTTGGACCGGCCCAGATAGCCGTTGGCCCAGATTTCAGGCGTGAGGCTGACCCCGGCGGCGGAGAACGCCACGCGGGTAGCTTCATAATACATTTTCTCCGTATCGACTAATACGCCGTCACTGTCAAAAAGAACTGCCCGAATCATATATCCTTAAAAAATCAAAAATTGTTGATGTTAAATCCCGAATAAACAAAATATAATATATATCCCGAGCCTTGATAAATCAATGAATCTTTAAACAGAATTCCGCAGGCGGGAATCAGAATTCAGAAGCGGTCAACCACAGAGGCACAGAGACACAGAGAATACATGTTAATCATAGAATACAGTATTGTTCTTAGGAGTCGTTCAAAAATAACTGGTACTTTCTACTGGTGTCTCGGTGGCACTTTCGGCTTTGCCGGTTCGTTACAAAGCTACGGCTTTGCTCCTCTCCGGCAACCCCGAAATTTCTCCCCGATACCCTCAGTATAAAAATACCACTTATTTCTTTACAACTCCTTAAGTATA
>CAIJKT010000882.1 GCA_903821255.1 uncultured Lentisphaeria bacterium
AGGTTTTTCCAGTATTTCGATCTGCCGCTCATTGTCTATCCCCACCAGCAACCATCAGCAGTGGCGCATAATCATGAGTTTTGCGAAATAGTGGTCATTCTAAACGGGAAAGGCGTACACGAATGCAACCGTAATTATTCTCCGATCACAGTTGGAGACGTGCTATTCATTCCGCCGGGAATTGCTCATGGCTATGACAAAACAGAAGCGCTGGAACTGATCAATATTCTTTATTTACCCTCACGTCTGGGCATCTCCGGACTGGATATTGCATCTTCTGAATTTTACGGAATGATCATCAACAACAAAATCCCGGCAGAAAGAAATCTTGCCGTCCCTATCGTGCATTTAGACGCGGACGAGCTGTCCGAAACGCGACGCTTGTGCCGGATACTGGAGAAAGAACATGATGGATGTGCTTACGGACATGAATTTGCCTGCCAGGCATTCTTTATGGAACTGATGCTGGTGTTCGTCAGAAGTTATGAACGGTGTAAAAGCAGGAAACCGGCCTCAACACAAAACCGTATCGGAAATGTTATCGCCTACCTGAACCGGCATTACGCTGAAAAGATCAGCCTGGAGTCGCTCGCAGGCAAAGCCGGGATGTCACAGCGGAATATGATCCGGCTGTTTGAGATCGCCACCGGTACTACGCCGGTCAATTATCTGCTCCATTTGCGGATTTATCAGGCCACAATACTATTGCGGACAACCGCATTAAACATAAGTCAAATCGCGGAAAAATGCGGCTTTAATGACAGCAACTATTTCACCCGTCAATTCCATCGCCTTACATGCAAACCGCCATCGTCATTCAGAAAGGCAGTCAGCCAGGAAAACAAAGAAAACACGGCATGAACAGTCGCCTGAGCTGCGGCTTATAGAATCAATCCAGATGCCGGACAATTTTCCAGGAATAATTAACGAACGGGCAGAACGGAAACCAGCCGTCCCGGATATAATTGATAAGCCCGAACTGAATGCCGCGCCGGAACCCGACATTGACCAGCCCGATCTGCATCCCGTCTCCGCCGCCGGAGACATTAGCCACGCTCAACTGAACCCCGCTGAGGTCTTTGGCATAATTTGCAACGCCGCACTGCATGCCGAAGACATCCTGGGAAACATTGCAGAGTACTGCCAGTTGAAGCCCGTTGATGCCGCCGGCCACATTGACTGCGCCCGGCTGAAAACCATTAATACTGCAAGCGAAGTTGACCAGACTGGCCTGAAGTCCGTTGAGCTCTTCATTGTTTATGCAATATGGGATTGCAGCCTGGATTCCGTCCAGTTTTTTGCTGGTACAGCCAATGCCGGCAGTCTGGATGCCGCCAATGTTCTCTGTGGCGGAAATAAGCCATGAAGCTTCCAGTCCGTACACGCGGCCGATTCCGGAACTGACAATCTGACCGGTTTTGAATCCGTAGACATTGGAAGTTCTGGTACATTCCGGCGTGTCAAACCAGAAGCCAACCTGGATCGGAGTTGATTTGTCCTGCTCTTCAGATTTTGCAGACGTGCCGGTATCCGTCGCCTGGATTGTGCAGAAAACGGACATAATTATAGTTGCCGTCAAGAAAAATCTCATACCTTCCTCCATCGTAAAATTCATTAATGTTTAATTATGTTTACTCGGAAACCGCCTTTGCGGTCTCTTTATTATTACGCTTCTTTTTGCCGACGACCAGCATGATTACGACGAAAAATGACGGAATCAGGATGGTTCCCAATATGCATGATACAGCCATTCCGCCGAAAACCGTAGTTCCCAGTGCACGGCGGCTCAAAGCCCCCGCGCCGGATGCTGTAACCAGCGGCAGCACTCCCAGAACAAATGAAATCGCGGTCATCACGACAGCGCGGAACCGCAGTTTGGCGGCATGAATCGCGGCATCCGCAGGAGACATATTCTCGTCTTTTTCGCACAATTCCTTGGCAAACTCGACAATCAGGATTGCAGTTTTTGCCGCCAGCCCGAAAAGCAGAACGAATCCCACCTGCGTGTAGATATTATTGTCAATCCCCCGCGCAAACAGCGCGCCAAGCGCGCCAAGGAAAGCAATCGGCACCGACAGCATAACCGCAATCGGAATCATCCAGCTTTCGTACTGCGCCACCAGAAACAGATAAATGAAAATCAGCGCCAGGATAAAAACAAATATAACTTTCCCGCCGGCCAGTTTCTCCTGATATGACATATCGGTCCATTCATATTTCATTCCTGACGGCAGCGTCTTCTCCGCCAACTTTTCCATGGCTTTCATCGCCTGTCCTGAACTTTGCCCGGAAGCCGCGGAACCGTTTACCGTCAATGAAGAATACATATTGTAGCGGGTAAGGAACTGCGGACCGAATCTGGTTTCAACTTCGACCAGCGTATCCAGCGGCACCATTTCGCCGTTCCGGTTGCGAAGTTTAATTGAAGAAAGACCGGTAATGTCAGAGCGGAACTGTGATTGCGCCTGAATTTCAACTTTATAAACTTTGCCGAATTTATTGAAGTCGTTGATATAGGAATATCCGAGCAGACTCTGGAACGCATCGTTAATGTCCTGAATTGCGACCCCCATTTTCAACGCCTTTTCGCGGTCAACTTTAACATATATCTGCGGAATGTTAGCTCTGAAAGTGGAGAAGACACCGGCCATCTCCGGGGCTTCATTAGCCTTGACAATCAGATCGTTCGCCGCGCCGGCCAGCCGCTGCGGATTAGTCCCGGTAGTATCTTCGATGACGAAAGAAAAACCGCCGGAGCTGCCCAGTCCGGGAATCGCCGGAACGGTAAAAGGCATGACCATGGCTTCGGGAATCTGATAAAGTTCGCCGCGCAGTTTATTAAGGATCGCATCCTGCTGCAAAGCCGGCGTCTTACGCTTGGACCAGTCATCTAGGATAACGATAACCATGGCGTTATTTGAAGCGGCAGTTCCGGTCAAAATGCTGTATCCGGAAGTAACAATCACGTCGCTGACTCCATGGGTGTTTTTAGCCATTTCGGTGACTTTATCAACCACTCTCTGAGTACGGGGCAGCGCTGAGCCGTCCGGCAGTTGAACGTTGATAAAGAATGCTCCCTGATCTTCCTCCGGGATAAATCCGGTCGGCAGCAGTCCGTACAGTTTATAAGAAACAAACATCATCACCATATACATTAATAATATCAATACAGATTTCCTTACCAGCGTACTGACGATTACTGCAAAACTTCCGGATATTTTGCCGAATACAAAGTCAAACCAGCGGAAAAAGAAAAATTTCTTTTTAGGCACAGCTCCGGGCGGACGAAGAATCAGCGCGCTCAATGCCGGACTTAGCGACAGCGCATTAATCGAGGAAATCAGCACCGCAACGGAAATGGTTACGCCGAACTGACGGTACATTTCGCCGGTGATCCCCGGCAAAAAACAAATCGGGATGAACATGGCCAGAAGCACCAGTGTTGTCGCGATGACCGGGCCAGTAACCTGCTCCATCGTCTTAATGGCGGCCTCTTTGGGCGGCAGCTTCTCCTCGGTCATCAGCCGGTTGACGTTTTCAATAACCACAATAGCGTCGTCAACCACAATGCCGATAGCCAGGATCAGTCCGAACAGGGTAATCAGATTGATGGTGTAGCCAACGGCCAGCAGCACCGCGAAAGTGCCGATCAGCGAAACCGGGATGGCGATAGTCGGAATCAGCGTGGCACGCCAGTCCTGCAGAAAAATGAAAGTAATCAGGATAACCAGGAAAACTGCTTCAAAAAGCGTAAGAATCATCTCTTCGATGGAGGTCTTGATAAATTTGGTGGTATCGTATTTAATGCCATAATCAAGGTCATTGGGAAAGCGCTTTTTAAGCTCCTCCAGCTTGGCGATACAGTCTTTAGCGATACTCAGACCGTTGGCGTCATTGAACTGATATACAGCCAGCAGAGATGACGGCTTGCCGTTCAGCCAGCCGACAGAGTTGTAATTTTCCGCGCCGAGGTCCACTTTCGCGACATCCCTAATCTTGACACTGCCGCCGTTCTGGGCCTGCCGGATAACGATATTCTTGAATTCTTCAACATCTTTCAACCGGCCCTGAGTTTGAACCGTAAGCCGCAGGAGTTGTTTGTCGCTGCACGGCGGATCGCCGATAGCCCCCGCGGAGACCTGGATATTCTGGGATTTTATGGCATTGCTGATGTCTTCAGTGGTCATTTTAAGGCTGGCCATTTTGTCCGGATCCAGCCAGATGCGCATGGAATATTTCTGTTCTCCCAGCATGTAGACATCGCTGATCCCCGGAATGCGGCTGATCTCATCCTCAATATTGATAGAGGCATAATTGCTGAGAAACAGCGAATCATAACTACCCTTTGGTGAGTAGATGCAGATCACCAGCAGCATATTGCTGGATTTTTCTTTTACAATCACGCCCTGGCGGCGGACTTCGTCCGGCAGATTGGCGCTGGCCCAGTTCACCCGGTTCTGGACATTAACGGTATTCATGTCCCCGCTGGTACCCGGTGCGAAAGTCACCGTCGTGACCGCAGCGCCTGAATCCGAACTGGTCGAAGACATATAGAGCATATCCTTGACGCCGTTGACCTGAGCTTCAATCGGCTCGATCACCGTCTGCTGCACGGTCATGGCATCCGCGCCGGGATACGCCGAGGTAATCTGCACCTGCGACGGCACAATATCCGGATACTGGGTCACCGGCAGCGCCAGCATCGCGATAAAACCGGCCAGGGTAATGACAATTGAAACTACGAATGAGAATTTCGGTCGTTCAATAAAAAAACGGCTGATCATGTTAGCCCCTTTAGCGTCTGGTTGATTTATGTTCCGTTTTCGGTTCCGGTTTAGGCAGTTCCAGCTTCGGCTGCAACGTGTTATTTGAGGACTTCACTAATAGCGCGGGGCTGGCGGCCGGGGCAGCACTGTCACCCGCGGCTACCGCCGATCCGTCCGCATCAAGCAGATTTGGAGCAGTCATGACTTCGGCTTTAACTTTTATGCCCGGCCGAACTTTCTGAATACCGTCCACAATGACCATTTCTCCGGCTTCCAGCCCGGATTTCAGCCCGATATTCATATCCTGCTGATCCTGGTCGGCAACCGTAACGATTTTGCGTCTTTCCACTACATCCGTTTTAGTCACAACCAGCACATATTTCCCGGTCTGGTCCTCAATAACGGCGTTTCTGGGAACCATTACCGCCCGGGTAACTTCTTTAATCTCCACCCTGATCTTGACATACATGCCCGGGATCAAAAGCGATTTCGGATTCTGAAATGTTGCCTGCATCAACAGGGTTCCGGTCGAAGGATTCACCTGGTTATTCCAGAACGTTATTTCTCCCGGCTGATCATATTGCTTGCCATCCTGAAAAAACAATTTTACAACAAGAAAATCTTTTTTAAGAGTATCCTTGTCGCGCATGAACGCGAGCAGATCAACTTCACTTAGATTGAATTGCACCCGGGCCGGATCAATTCTGGCAATATCCGCCAGCATGCCGCTGTCCGGTCCGACCAGATTGCCGACGCTGTAAGTTGCCAGGCCGATTCTGCCGTCAAACGGTGCTTTGATTTCAGTATAACTCAAATTGAGATTAGCCTGATCCAGTTTAGCCTGTGCTCCGAGAACGCTGGCGTCTGTTTCCATCTTTTTAGCTACCGCATCATCGTAGACTTTCTGTGAAACCGCGTCTTTCTGGTACAACTCCTTTTGCCGGGTATAGTTTATATCAGAGTTTTTCTGATTAGCCTGGGTCATCATCAGTGCGGCCTGGGCAGATTTTACTTCGGCGATATACTGCGCCTGTTCAATCAAGTAAAGCAGGGTACCTTCTTTTACCGTCTGACCTTCCTGGAAATTCTTTTTCACCAGAAAGCCGCTTACCCTGGCCATCAACCTTACATTATCATAGGCAATAACCTGTCCGACCTCTGTGGAATGAGGGGAGATTGATCCAATGACTGCCGGCACTGCCATCACCGCCGGAATCACCGCAGGCGGCGGGGGCGGCTCTTTGCAGCCCGAAAAAAACAGCATCAATGAAAATATTGTCCCGCAAATACTTATTGACTTCATGCCCCCTCCGTAGTAAAAATGTGACAGATAATCCGCGCCGCAAACTGCAACCATTTTCCTGCCGCCTTTATATTAAAAAACGTTATAGTAAAAAATCAACAATTCCCCTGACATTGAAGATAAATTTATTTCCACCTTTTTCAAGAGAAATATCGTACTGCCTCAAAAAATTACGCGTTTTTTTACCTTGTTATTCCCGATTATTCATATTATATGGGTCTTCACCAGAATTTGTGGGTTAATGTCCGTAAAACAGCGTTTACTTGAGATACCGCAGAACCTCCATTCAGTCAAGAGCTCAATCCGGCATAACCGGTCGCAAGCTCCCTATTATTCCGTTTGATCTCTTGACAGA
>CAIJKT010000883.1 GCA_903821255.1 uncultured Lentisphaeria bacterium
CGGGTTATGCTGGCCGCATGGGCGAAACAGTCTCTGCTCAACGACACTCCAAAGTGTCGGAGTGGCTGTCCAAAATGTGCAAGTACGGGGTCCAATGTCCAGAGTATTATTAGTTCAATAAAATCCTGACGGGTGCTTGACTGATTCGATTACAGACAGTATAATAAAACTGAACAGTTGGTTTTTATCACAGGAGGAACACCAATGAAGTTTCCTGAAAAAATAGAGAATGAAGCATTACTGGAAGACATACTTTCAGAACCCGGAGCCGGCCTGGTCGAAATGATGAAACGGCTGGACGGGGATATCATGATTCTGGGTATCGGCGGCAAAATGGGCATAACGCTGGGGCGTCAGGCCGTCAATGCGATCCAGGCCGCGGGAGTCAGCAAAAAGGTAATCGGAGTTTCCCGTTTCAGCGATGCCGCAGGCAGGAATAAACTTGAACAACGGGGCATTGAAACGATTTCCTGCGATCTGCTGGATCAGAACGCGGTAAAGGCTTTGCCGGAGGTAAAGAATGTCATATTCATGGCAGGGCGGAAATTCGGAACTGACGGTTCAGAGGAACTGACCTGGGCGATGAATACGATCGTGCCGGGCTGCGTCGGCGGCCATTTCCGCAAAAGCCGGATAGTGGTCTTCTCCACCGGCTGCGTCTATCCGCTGGTAAGCATCGGGACCGGCGGCTGCACCGAACAAGTCCCCCCTGCCCCGGTCGGGGAATATTCCCAGTCCTGTCTCGGCCGGGAACGCGTTTTCGGCCACTGCGCGAAAACCTACGGCACAGAGACGCTGCTGCTGCGTTTGAACTATGCGATTGATTTGCGCTACGGCGTGCTGCACGATATCGGCCAGCAAGTCTGGAACAGCCTGCCGGTCAACAATACCGTCGGCCATTTCAATGTATTGTGGCAGGGCGACGCCAATTGTTACGCGCTGCGGGCGCTGGAGTTCTGCGCCTCACCGGCGGCGGTATTGAACATCACCGGCCCGGAAACCGCATCGGTGGAATACATCGCCGAAGCCTTCGCCGGGCTGATGAATAAAGCCATCAGCTACACCGGAGTCTCCGCCGGCAAATGCTATCTGAATAATGCAGGCAAAGCATTCCGGCTGCTGGGTTATCCGCGGGTTTCGCTGGAGCAGATGATCGACTGGCAGGCGCAATGGCTGATGCAGGGAGGCAGTTCGCTGGGCAGGCCGACACACTTTGAAGTAAACAACGGGAAATTTTAACAGCAGGGCATAACATGAAAAGAATCAACGACATTGATCCGCAGGTACTGGCCGCGTTCAGAAAAGGCGCCGTCATTCCGGCGCAGCCGCTGGCGCTGGACGCAAACCGCAAGTTTGTTCCGAAATATCAGCAGGCGCTCTGCCGGTATTATATAGATGCAGGCGCCGGCGGCATTGCGGTAGGGGTGCACTCCACCCAGTTTGAAATCCGCAATCCCGATATCGGGTTGTTCGAACCGGTACTGGCCCGGACATCGCAAGCCATTGATGACTGGTGCGCTGAAACCGGACACCGGATTCTGAAAATATCCGGGGTCTGCGGCAAAACTCCGCAAGCCGGGTATGAGGCCGAATTCGCGCTGAAACATGGTTACGACGCCTGCCTGCTGAGTCTGTCGGCGCTGAAAGACTCAACCATCGGGGAGATGATCGCCCACTGCCGGACCATTGCCGGCATCATGCCGGTCATCGGGTTCTATCTCCAGCCCAGTGTCGGCGGCAGAATCCTGCCGTATGAATTCTGGCGGGAATTCATGGAGATTGACAATATTCTGGCCGTAAAGATGGCGCCGTTCAACCGCTACCAGACCCTGGACGTCGTGCGGGCGCTGGCCGAATCAGGCCGTGAAAATGAGATCACGCTGTATACCGGCAACGACGACAATATCGTGCCGGATCTGCTGACGGAATATAAAATCCGGACCGCCGCCGGACAGAAGAACATCCGGATAAAAGGCGGACTGCTGGGACACTGGTGCGTCTGGACGAAGAAGGCGGTGGAACTGCTGGACGAAATCCACGGCATCGTCGCCTCCGGCAGGACAATTCCGTCAGAGATGCTTTCCAGAAATATCGAAGTAACTGACTGCAATGCGGCGTTTTTCGACCCTGCCCATTATTTTGCTGGCTGCATTCCGGGGATTCATGAAGTGCTGCGCCGCCAGGGACTGCTGCCGGGAATCTGGTGTCTGAATCCGCAGGAAGTGCTTTCGCCGGGGCAGAGCGAGGAGATTGACCGGGTTTACCGCTCTTATCCTCACCTGAATGATGACAGTTTTGTAAAAGCCGGCCTTGACAAATGGCTTGCGGATTGATATTTTCTAATCCAAATTCAAGCAAAGGCTGATAAATGCAGAAACGGGCAATCGAGACGAGAGAGAACATTCTAAAAACCGCCATCGGGATATTTTCCGGGCACGGTTATCATGGCGCCAAAGTCGATCAGATCGCGGAGACCGCCGCCATCAACAAACAGCGGATATATGCCTATTTTCACAGCAAAGCCGGATTGTTCGAACAATGCCTGAGCACAGTTTTTGAAGGGGTAAAATTATTTGACGATAACGCCATGGCGGCAGCCCGGCTGGAACCGTCCAGGCTCACGGAAATAATTCTGCGGGAATACATGGCATTGCACAAAAAACATCCGTACTTCTGGCGGATGCTGGCCTGGGCCAACCTGGAAAATGATTCATCCCTGAAAAAACTGCCGGGGCTGAAGGAGAAAGACTACACGTCCCTGAAAGCGGTGTTCGGCCAGGCCGTGGAGCTGGGCTTGCTGCCTGGCGGCGTATCTTTCGAAACTTATATTTTCACGCTGATGGCGGTCTCGTACTTCTATCATTCGAACCGTAAAACGCTGTCGAAGACGCTCTCGCCGGAACTGTTCACCGGTCAGGGGCTGGAGAAGCTGATTGCCGAATGCTCAGTCATGATTGCGGCGCGGTGATCTTCCCTTTCTCTCCTGAGCTTCGATATTCTCCGCCAGATAGATGTATTTGATCATAAAAAATCCGCAGATGCCGCCGAAAATGTGCCAGAGGAAATGCGTTCCCTGCGGCATGAACGAAAGTCCGTCAAAGCGGTCCAGCACGCGAAAAGCCACAGCCACGGCAAACGAGGCCAGGCACAGCGTCAGCGTCAGCCATGCCCTGCGGTTTCTCAGTGCGCAAAACAATATTGCCGGAAGCAGAATATTCGAGGCCAGCACCAGGTAGCC
>CAIJKT010000884.1 GCA_903821255.1 uncultured Lentisphaeria bacterium
AAAATCTGGACGGGGCGCTGGAAAAACTTTCCGGAGCGGAAAAGATTCTTGATAAAGCGGAAGAAATGTATGTAAAATCCATGAGCATCAGAACTGCTCAACCGGATGCCGTAAAAGCCGCCGGTGATCCAAAAACGCCGGAAGTTAAAAAAATCGCGGAAGAGCAGAAAGCAGCCGAAGCCGGCAATATTCAACTGGAACAGAATCGCGCTGAAGTCGCCATTGACCAGCAGAAACTTTTATTTGACCGCGATATGATTGCTGAATTGCGTAAAAAGATTGAGGAGCTTAAAAAGAAGCAGGAAGAAGCGCGTAAAAAGACTGAAGAAGCCAGAAAGCAACAGCAGCAGAAACAGGACAAACCGCAGAAAGATCAGAAGCAGAATAAAGACCAGCAGGATCAGAATAAACAGGATCAGAATAAACAGGATCAGAACAAGCAGGATCAGAACAAGCAGGATCAGAACAAGCAGGATCAGAATAAACAGGATCAGAATAAGCAGGATCAGAATAAGCAGGATAATCAGCAGAAGCAAGATCAGCAGAAACAGCAATCGGGAAAAGATCAAAAACAGAATGCTGACCAGGCAATGAAAGACGCCCAGAAATCGGTGGACGAATTAAAAGATCAGGCCCAAAAGCTCGAACAGAAGAAGATTGAGCAGAACGCCGAAGCCGCCCGCAAAGAGTTGGATAAAGCCGAGGAGGCCAAGAAGGAATCCAAACCGGAAAAGGCTGATAAACACATGAAAGAGGCCTTGAAATATCTCGGCGCCGATGACAATAATAAGAACGATAAAAATGATAAAAATAAAAATGGCGGCAGCGACAAGGACAAGAAGGACCAGAAAGATCAAAAAGACAAGAAAGATCAGCAGGACAAGAAAGACCAGGACAAGCAGAATCAGCAGGACCGTAAACTGAATGATCAGCCCGCTCAGGCTAAAGCTGCACAGCAGGAAAGGGAAATTGACCCGCAGCAGGCCAAAGCCCTGCTCGAAGTAATGGCCGGGAAAGAAAAGAATCTGCGTGATGCGTTAAAAGAACAGCAGCAGAAAATGTACGGTCAGATCAAAGTGGAAAAAGACTGGTAATGGGCTCGCCATTCCGGGAAATGTTTTGAAAAGAGAGTTTGGAATCATGAAAAAATTTTTATATCTCCTCCTGATATGTTTATCCGCATGTAATCTGCATGGCGCGGAAGTTCAGGCAATCGCGGTGCCGGACAATGTGATTGTCGGCCAGCGGGTGCAGCTTGTGATCGCGGCCAGGGCCAATGATTTCCCCAAGGCAGTGTCTTTACCCCGCGTTGAAAATGTTGAGTGGATTAAAAATGGCTCATCCATGCAGCGCAGCATTGTTAACGGAGTTGCGGAGAGCCGCAATATCTACTGGTTCAAAGTCACGAAAGAAGGCACGGTGGAGATTCCGCCGTTAAAAGTCATAGTCAGCGGAAAAGAGATGATGACAAACGGCGTCACCGTAAAAGCTTTTTCAGGGGCGAATCAGGTTGTTTCCAAAGCTGACGGCGGCGGCGAAAGCAAGCTTAAAGATTTGATTTACGGCAAAGGCGTCATCATGGCGGAAGGCCGTGAATTTTATGTCGGAGAAGAAATTCCGATTGAACTGGACATTTACGCGTCGGAAGATATCAAATATCAGTTTACCAGTTGGCCGAATTTCAATATGGATAAAGTGATTTTCCGGGATTACAGCAGCGTAAACAAGGAAAACAACCGGTTTGAGCTGCCGACCAGGGAGCGTGACAGTATTGGCGGACGGAGATTTCAAATTTATAAATTCCGTACGGCATTCAGAGCAATCTCCGCCGGAACAATCACGCCGTCCGCTGCCCAGAGTTGCGAAATTATCGTCCCCGACCGGCAGTCGCGAACTCCCGATGATGATGATTTTTTTAATCTTATGCGCGGCCAGTCATATCATCAAGTTCCCTATTCCGTCACCATCGACTTTCCGGAGCTGAAATTCAAAGCATTGCCGCCGGTGCCGGAAGGGGTTGAAAGCCTGGGGCTGATTGGCAGTTGGCTGGTCAATTATTCGGTAAGCGCCAGGGAGCTCAAGTCAGGAGAACCGTTTACTTTCAAGCTGGAAATTTCCGGAAGCGGCTCTTTGGAGAACTTACAGACGCCAAGCCTGAATATCCCGGGATTTCGCATTTACCCGCCGGAAGTTAATAAATCATCAGCATCAGCAGCAGCCGGCGAAAGACAGCAGGCGGAAATCAGGTATGTGATGATCCCGCTGAAACCGGGTCCGGTTGAGATTGATTTAAAGACGGCGATATTCTCGACTTCGCATGAAGCATACAAAACTTTCAAATATGAACAGAAATTCACGGTAGTCCCATCGGAAACTCAGGCTTTAACTGCCGCCCCGATGGTAGTGAACTCATCCCCTGATTTCAAATTTTCCACCGAACCTGAAGCGAAAGTGAATAAACCGGCCGCAAAATCCGGCATTCTTTACCTCAAGAAGTCCGACGCCGGCGGGATTGCAGTTCCGCTGTACATGAACTATCTGTGGGCATACATTCTGCTGCTGGGCGCCGGGCCGCTGTTGTGGCTGTTCAGCGAATGGCGTCATGCTTCCAGAATGAAGCTGGACGGCGATCCGCTGCTGCGCCGCCGCCTGGCGGCCCAGTCTGACCGCTCCAGAGTGCTGCACGAACTGAAAAAGTGTGCTCCCGATAATATTGACGAGGTGATTAACGATGAAGTAGTGCCGTTCCTGAATGACATGCTGGCGCTGCCGCCGGGAACTACCGCAACTGAACTGGCGGAAAAAGTCGATGACAGGGAAATTACTGAATGTCTGCACAGTTCCGGCGCCGCAAGCTATATGCCCGGAGGTTCCAATATGGATAAGAGTGAATTGAAAAAACGCATCTGCAAAGCATTAAAAGCCTTTACCGTAATCCTGCTGCTGGCATTGCTGCCGGACGGCGCGATGGCTGATTCGAAAAAAGCGGCGGAACCGAAACCGGGGCCGGTTCTGACCAATGTCGAGGCGCTTACCGCTTATGACCGCGGCGAGTTCAGCAGAGCGGCAGACTATTACCGTTCAAGGCTTGTTCCGGAAAAACCGGACCCGGCATTGTTGTACAACCTCGCCAATTGTTACTGCCAGATGCAGAACTATCCCGCCGCACTGGTATGTTATGAACGTGCCAGACTGCTTGCTCCGGGCGATTCGGATATTGTGGAAAATCTGAATTATGTCCGCAGGAAGCTTTTCCAGCCGCAGACCGGCGAAATCAAAGACCCGGCCTCGCTGATAAAAGCGATGCGCGACAATCTGCGTCCCGACCAATGGCTGCTGATCGCGGCGATTGCCTGCGCCGCCAGCGGCGGTATTCTGGCGTTCAAACGCTCACTGTCCTTTAATAAACTATCCATCCTGCTGGGGATCGTCTCACTGGCGGCGCTGCTCTCAATTATTGCCGCGGCGACCCAGTACCAGAATGATTACAACCCGGATATTGCGGTAATTATGACCGATAACGCTAAACTGCGTTCTCTGCCGTCGGAGTCTTCCGGCCAGGTGGAGGCGAAGCTGCAAAGCGGCACCAAAGTTAAGATTGTTGAATCCCGCCAGGATTGGTCCAGGGTGCGCTGCGGCGAAGCCGACGGCTGGCTCAAATCCGACCAGATACTCTGCATCGCCCCCGGCTGCCATCTCCCGTAACGTAAAAATTCATAATTATGCAGGGTGTCAGATTTTTCTTTCCGTCATCTTGCAGCAAATGCTTTCATTTAAGATTTTTAGGTGATAAAGCCCAATTTCCGGAATTTTTCAGTTTGGCGTCATCTCCGGCCAGAAGCTCTTTATAATTATCTGTCACCAGTCTGAATTTCTCCACATATCTGTCAATCTCATCGGGCCTGAATTTCTTGAACCACGGAATATAGAAAGTATGTTCCTGGATATTATCCGCGACCGGGAAATTTTCACTTCGGCCGGAAAAGTTAGACGCTTTCCCGCTTCCGTATACGTCCGTGGCATAAAATAACCGGTGATTTGCAAGGGCCGCATTACATCCCGGATTACATATGCCAACACCCTCGGCCTGCAATGCTTCGCAAAAGCGTTTAACCGACAAGCCTTCGAGTTCTTCAGGATGATAAATCGCATGCGGACAATACCACCCCCCCATCGTGCAATTAGAATTTCTTACCGGACGGTGAGCTCTAATCCCCCTTGCTACTTCAAGCCTGTCCCAGAAATAATTCATCGCCTTATCGACTTCCGCCATTTGCGCGGGAAAACACTTCAGCATCTCAATGCCTACCACGCTTGACATCTGGTGCATACGGTATTTATAACCGCCGACCGGAATTCCGGCTTCAGCCTTCAATTCCGGAATGGTCAGTTCCCCCTGCCGCTCATAATGCGCAAAAAGGATTGCCCTTTCATAGCATTCACGGTCATTCGTAATGAATATTCCGGCTTCTCCAATTGCAAATGACTTGGCGCTCATCAGAGAAAATCCCGCAGCATCACCGAAAGTCCCGACCAGCTTACCTTTGTACAATGAGCC
>CAIJKT010000885.1 GCA_903821255.1 uncultured Lentisphaeria bacterium
AGGTATGAAAAAGAAGAGGTCTCATTCCTTGGGCTTGTGCAATTGGCCAGCGCCATTATTGTTTTTAATCGAATCTGTTCAGTGTATCCGGTATAGATGATTTTATTAGTAGATAAGCTCTAAGCTGGCTCCTAAAAAAGAGATACCCCCGGAACCTTTGGACAGCGGCGCAAATATTGATCTGCGCAGAGCGTACAGTCAAATGGGCATTAAATTTTAAAGCTCTGTTGACGACCCGGCACCGGTCTTCCTGCTCCGTCAGAACATAAAAAAATCCCCGTCGGAAAACTGTCGGGGATTTTTTATTGATAACCTGTATCAGCCGCGAATCAGCGCAAGCAGTTCGTCGCGCTTTGTTTCCATTCCGGCCCGGGTTTTAGCTTCGACGATCAGCCGGAGCAGCGGTTCGGTGTTGGATGAGCGTACGTTGAACCACCAGTCGTTGTATTCAACTGAAATGCCGTCCAGTTCAAACATGCGGCCGTCAGCGTATTTCGCCTTGATTTTGGCGAGGACTGCCGGCGCATCGGCGACTTTGGAATTAATTTCGCCGCTGGCGAAGTATTTCCGGAGCGGCGCAACCAGCTCGCTGACCTTTTTGCCAGTCTTGCAAATGAGTTTGGCCAGCTTGATGAAAGCCAGTCCCTGGGATTCGGCGGTGTAGTTTTCCCGGAAATAATAGTGCCCGGAAAGTTCCCCGGCAAACACTGCGTCATACTGCCGCATCTGGGCTTTAATGAACGCATGTCCGACACGGGACATGATCGCCTTGCCGCCGTTCTGTTCAATACACTCCTTAACCGCCCAACTGCTTCTGAGGTCATAAAGAATCGTGGCAGGGCCGTCGGACAGGATATCCTGGGCAATCAACGCGGTGAAAAGGTCCATCGGGATGACCTCGCCCTGATTGTCAACAAAGCCGCAGCGGTCGGCGTCGCCGTCAAAACCGGCCCCGAAATCAGCACCGGTTTCCCGGACTTTTTCACGCAGTGCGTCGAGGGTGTCGAGCTTCAGCGGATTGGCTTCATGATTCGGGAACGTGCCGTCAAGTTCCTTGTACAGCGGAATTATTTCAAACAAGTTTTCAATGCCGGCGATTTCATACGAGCCCATGGCATTCGCGTAATCAACGACAACTTTGAGTTTGCGGCTGAGCTTGGCATGTTTTGCGAGAAAAGCCCCGTATTCAGGCGCAATGTCATACGTGGTGATTTTACCTTTGACATCAGATTTTTTCCAGCTTTTCGCGGCGACGATCTGTTCAATATCGGCAATCCCGGTCGCACCGCTGATCGGCACGGCCTGGGCTCTGCACAGCTTGAACCCGTTCCATTCGCCGGGATTGTGCGACGCGGTGATAATAATGCTGCCGTCCGCCCCCAGCTTGCCGTTGGCAAAATAGGACATCGGGGTGGAGCAGAGACCGAGATTGATGACATCCGCCCCCTGGTCCGTCATGCCTCTGGCCAGCGCGTCGAACAGTGGTTTGGAATGCGGGCGCATATCCCTGCCGACGACTACTTTCTTCGCGCCGGTGAATTCGATATAGGCGCGGCCTATCTGTTCAGCGATTTCTTCATTAAGCTGTTCGGGGTAAATCCCGCGGATATCATAAGCTTTATAAATTCCGGACATTAATTGCCTCCTTTAAATAGTTTTATTGAACAACTTATAAAATACTCTTCCGGATTTACTCTATCAAATCCGGATTCGGCGAATATTTCAGAAAATATCATCTAATTCAGACGCTGAATTATGACTCCTCTCTTTCCCCGTTTTGAACGCATGACCCACTCAACGGTTTTCGTAATCCGGGAGTTCCGGTAAAACCGGGGATCGCCGTTATCGGCAATCGCGCCCATATTATTCCCATAAATTTCCACCCATAGGCCCCATAAACTATAAGCCCCGTGATGAAAAGCGCCGTGGGCCAAGATGTGTGAGTGATCGTCTGTGAAGTCCGAACGCGGCAGTTTTTTTGAAAATATACTTGCAGACGCGATGAATTAATATATCTTTCATAAACCGCAAGCGCCGGAGAAAAACTATGGATATGCAATTCAGTTCCGGAAACGAGTCGCTGGACAGTGTTCTGGGGGGCATCCGCCAGGGCGATAATTGTGTCTGGCAGGTTGACCATATTGAGAATTACCGGTATTTCGTCAACGCGTTTGTCCGGAAAGCCGCCGCTGACGGCAGGAAAATCATCTATTTCCGTTTTGCCCCCCATGAATCCCTGATCCCGGAAGACGTGCAGGTTAATGAGTATAAATTCGCGCCGGAAAAGGGGTTTGAAAACTTCCTGATCGGCATCCTGGACGTTATTGACGAACACGGAACCGGCGGCTGTTATGTTTTCGACTCCCTTTCCGATCTGGCGGCGGACTGGAACTGCGACCGGATGCTGGGCTGCTTCTTCATGCTGGTCTGCCCGCATCTGTACAAACTGGATACCGTGGCGTACTTTGTCATCATCCGCAATATGCACGGTCCGCTGGCCACCGACATCATCCATGACACGGCCCAGGTGGTGATCGACATCTACGCGGGCAAAGAGCATATTTACATTCAGCCGATAAAGGTCAAGAACCGCTATTCCCCGACGCTGTACATGCTGCACATCTGCCGCAGTGATGTGTTCATGCCGGAAACCCGCAGTTATGTGGTGTCCAAAATCCTCGGGGGCATCGAACAGCCGTGGCTGAACTTCACCATTGACCGGCCCGGCATCTGGACCAATATCATTATCAACGCCAAGCGCCTGCACGATCAACTGCAAGCCGGCGCCGTCAGTTTTCCACCGGAGGCTGATCGAGAAGCATTGCGCAGAAAGCTTATCCGGATGATGATTACGGAGGATGAGTCCGTCTTTAATTTAAGCTGCAAATACTTTGAACTGGGCGACCTGATCGCCATCGCCAAACGGATGATCGGCACCGGGCTGATCGGGGGCAAATCCGTCGGCATGCTGCTGGCCCAGTCCATCATGAAGAAAGCCGACCCCAAATGGGAGACCAGGCTGGAGCCGCACAACTCCTTCTTCATCGGTTCCGACGTGTTCTATACTTATATCATCCAGAACGACTGCTGGTGGGATTTGCGCCGGATCAAACGC
>CAIJKT010000886.1 GCA_903821255.1 uncultured Lentisphaeria bacterium
CGTTTCCAGACCGTCCCACTCCGGCATCCGCATGTCCACGAAAATCGCCGCATACGGGCGGTTTTCCTTGCAGGCTTTTTTCACCAGTTCAAGCGCGTCTTTGCCGGAAGCCGCTTCATCCATGCTGTATTTGATGATTTCAGGACCGCGTGCGGCTTTGTTGCCGGCCTCGCTTATTTCAAAAAAATCGGCGGCGGCATCAGCCAGTTCCGACAGTTGCAGATTATTTTCCCGGACCGGGCATAGAATTTCGCGAAAACTGTCCCTGACCGATTCCTCGTCATCAATCACCAGCAGTCTGGAATTAAATTCTTTTAACATGGCAGCATCCTTTTTTATTTATTATTAAGATTTTTATCATTAGCAGATTTCACAGCGGGCAGCGACAGCACAACTTCCGCGCCCTTTTCGATCCCCCGGCTGTTGATGGCAATGGTCCCGCCATGCGATTCGACAATGGCGCGGCATTGGTAAAGTCCGATTCCCGATCCCCGGTTTTTAGTTGAAAAACCGTTCTTGAAAAAGCTGTCCTCCGTTCCCGGATCAAAGCCCCGCGCGTTATCGGCAAAGCGCATGACAGCATTGCCGCCGTCCAGCCGCATCGAAATGTTGATCTGACGGTCTTCCTTGCGCTCCGAGCTGTCAAATGACTCCGCGGCGTTTTTCAGGATGTTAAGCAGCACCTGGATGATTCTGGTTTTATCCGCTTTAACATGAATAACATTGGGCGGCAGATTGAAATGGATATTGATATTTCTTTTTTCAATGGACGCCGACTGCATGGCAATCGCATCGGCCACCAGATCTCTTAAAATCAGCGCGGATGAATTAGCGCTGCCGCCGCTTCCGGCATAGGCCCGCTGGAGAGACAGGACATCGCTGATATGACTGACTCCGAAAGACATTTTCCGGAATACATCCTGCATCATATTCTGACGCTTGGTCAGCGCCTGGTTGAGCTTGGTAATGAGCTGCAGTAATTTTTCCGCCTTCTCTTCACCCATGACCTGGCTGAAAGCTGACGACTGCGCTTCAATTGCTTTCTGCAGCATGGCCAGCGAATTGGCTTCAGGCCATTCCTTTTCATTAATGAACTTGACGAAGGTAGTGCCGATGCCGGTTACGGCATTGCCGATATCGTGCAGCACGCTGGACACCATCTGCAATTTGCCGCGCTGCTCCGCGTCTCTCGCCGCTGATTTTTCCGCCAGCAGGCGGTCGCTGATGTCTTTGAAATTCTGGATGACTCCGACAATCCTGCCTTCGGCATCATAGTGCGGCACCGTGGCGACTATGCAAGGAATTGAACCGTCCGCGGTTTTCAGCTCCACATCTTCTTCAATCCGGTTTTTCTCGCCGATGGCGCTGTCAATCGAACGCCGCTCTGATTCCGCCTGTTCCTGCGAGACGGCAAAGTCGTAACAATGCCGGCCGATCAGTTCCTGCCGGTTGAAGCCGGTCAGCTTTTCAAACTGGTTGTTAACTTTAACTATCTCAAAATTTTTATTCAGAACCCTCATCCCGTCGCCGGATGTTTCAAAAATCTGCCTGATTTCCAATTCAGAACGTTCTTTTTCGGCGAGTTCCTGGGTGATGCGCTGGTGTTCGCTCAAATTGCGGTATACCATTATCATATTCAACACCAGAATCACCTGGGCGCTGATAAACTGGAGCCGGTGGAGCTGCTCCGGCGAAAACGGGCCGGCATTCAGGTTATTGACCGCGCAAATCACTCCTGTGAGTATCCCGTCATACACCATCGGCACTGCCATTAAGGTGTCAATACTGGATGCGTTGGAATATTCGCTCAACTGCGGATCATTCTTGGCCTCTTTAATCAGCAGCGGCTCCAGCGTTTTACCGACCCGCCCGATTATGCCTTCCCCGAGCAATATCTTTTCTTTCCGGAGGTACTCCAGAATATACTTGGGCTTAGTCATCACATAACTTCCGGCCTGATGCACCAGCGGAAAGTTGCCGGAGATGCCGGAGGCTTTTAAATAATCCCGCTGGATTTCATAAATGCATACTGATTCGGCTTCCAGCATTTTAGCAATATAGTGCGCGGTGGCGTTCAAAACATTGTCAATATCCTCGACATCCTGCAAATTCTGCGAAAACACATTAAGAAAATTATCTCTGTCCGCTTTCTGATGCAGCAAAACCTTGTTTTCCTGCTTGAGCCGGTTAAACTCTTTTCGCAGGAACCAGCCGCCGCAGCCCAGGCCTGAGGCAAACAATAAAAAGATTAATATCCCGGCGATACCCATTATTTATAATTTCATGCGTTTTTAAGTACAAGTTAAATCGGATGCATAGTATATATTAAATAGTGCCTGGTTTCAAATAAATAAGATTATATCTCCAATAAATGTATTGGTTTACAACTATTCCCGCGTGGCGGGTTGACGTTGACATCGGCTTGACGGCATGTTCCGGCGGTCTCAGCCCACTTGAACCCCCGTCCGCACATTCTGGACACCCGACTCCGACACTTTGGAGTGTCGCTGAGCACAATGCTTTCAAGTTTCGATAAGATTTTCAAACAACATTTTGGACATTCCAGACACCTGTGTGCAGAATGTTTTCCGGTGTAGCGCTCTCGCTCTGCGGGAGGTTCCGATCCCCCCGTCCGGCACGGACGGCACTACAACACAACCCATTTTGGACAGCCGACTCCGACACTTTGGAGTGTCGTTGAGCACAACGGTCATTCGTCTTCTCAAACATTCTGGACATATTGGACACATAGCGTGCAGAACTTTTCCGGTGTAGCGCTCTCGCTCTGCGGGAGGTTCCGATCCCCCGTCCGGCATGGACGGCACTACAACATAACCCATTTTGGACAGCCGACTCCGACACTTTGGAGTGTCTCTGAGCACAACGGTCATTCGTCTTCTCAAACATTTTTGATCCCGCGACACCGTCTGTGCGGGACCGTCCGAAATGGACGGCACTGCAACAGAACTCATTTTGGACAGCCGACTCCGAGAGTTTAGAGTGCCGTTGAGCATTACACTTTTCGGTTTTCTCAAACAACTCCGATACTTTGGAGCCTCGTTGAACACAACGGTTATTCGTCTCAACAGCCATTTTGGACACCTGAATCTTTTCGCACATTCTTTTGCACTTCCATTTTTGATGCCATAAGTCCC
>CAIJKT010000887.1 GCA_903821255.1 uncultured Lentisphaeria bacterium
CAATTTTGGCATCTGCTGCTTGATTTTGAGTCATTTAATTATAGTTTAAAAGCAATTATTTATTAAGGGATTTCTTTTTATTTCTTTATGAATTAAATATTTGTTCTATTATGACAAAAAGAGAAAATAAGCATGGCAGGTTTTCTTAGTTTTGAGAACATATCAAAGAAGTTCGGCAAGCAGACAGTGCTTGCCGACGTGTCGTTCAGTGTCGAAAAAGGCAAGATATTTTCATTGCTCGGCCCCAGCGGCTGCGGCAAAACTACGTTGTTGCGGATTTGCGCCGGACTGGAATCTCCGGATTCCGGCAGAGTCATTCTTGACGGCAAAGACATCACCGACCTGGTGCCGAATGACCGTCCGGTAAACACGGTCTTCCAGAATTATGCGCTGTTTCCCCATATGACCATCTGGGAAAATATTGCATTCGGTCCGAAAGTTGATAAACGCCCGAAGCAGGAAATCGCATCCGAGGTGGAGAAGTATCTGGAGATGATCCAGATGACCCAGCACGCTTACAAAAAACCGGCGCAGTTGAGCGGCGGCATGCGGCAGCGCGTGGCTCTGGCCCGCGCACTGATCAATCACCCGCAGGTATTGCTGCTGGACGAACCGCTGGCGGCGCTCGACCTGAAACTCCGGCAGCGGATGCTGGTGGAACTCGACGAACTCCATGATAAAATCGGCATTACCTTCGTCTATGTGACCCACGATCAGAGCGAAGCCATGAGCATCAGCGATGATGTCGCTGTCATGAATCAGGGGATTATCGAACAGATGGGGCCGCCTGCCGAAATCTATGAAGCGCCCAAATCCAGCTTCGTCGCCGCGTTCATCGGGGATACCAACTTCTTTGACGGAACCGTTACCGAAATCACGGATAACGACTACAGCCGGGTGCAGCTTGAAAACATGGGCAATCAGCAGATGCTGATTTTCAATGACCGCCGGCTCAATATCGGCGACGGCGTGCACGTCAGCATCCGCCCTGAGAAAATAGACATTTCAGGAGAACAGCCGGCTCCCGATCAGAAGAAGAATGTACTGAAAGGGCATGTTGAAGATATTATTTATATGGGCAATTCCACCAAGTTCTGGATCAGAATCGGCAAACAGTTGATCTCCGTGCAGAAACAGCATTCCGCATTTCTGCTCGACCAGAAGCCGATCCGCTGGAAACAGGAAGTATGGCTGGCATGGCATGCCGATAACGGTTACATCCTGGATAATTTCCAGGACTCCGACCGTTCGCTGCTGCCGATAAACGTGTCGGAACCGCAGAAACCGGAAAAGGCGCATAAGCGAAAATGAAAAAACTCTCCAAAGCGGTAAATGAAATGATTATTTCAGCACCGTCGCTTTTATGGCTGACCGTGTTTTTTCTCATTCCCTCGGTCTCCGTGCTGCTGATCTCAATGCATCCCGCGGATCAGTACGGCAACATCATGTCCGGGTTCACCGCCGATAACTTCAGGCGGCTGCTGGAGCCGGTATACATGAAAATCATCTGGCGGACGCTGTGGGTCTCCGCCGTTTCCACGATCATCTGCGTCGTGCTGGCGATACCGGTGGCTTATTACATGATCGCCTGTAAAGAGAGCCTGAAGAAATGCCTGCTGATTCTGATTATCGTGCCGTTCCGGACTAACTTCCTGATCCGGGTGTTCGCCTGGAAAGCCGTGCTGAATCCGGAAGGTCCGCTGCGCCACTGGCTGATTCAGCTCCACATTATCTCACCGGACACGCTGCTGCTGTACAACCCCTATGTGGTGCTGCTGGTAATCGTCTACACCTATCTGCCGTTTGCGATTCTGCCCATCTTCGCCGCCGCCGACAAGTTCGATTTCAGCCTGATGGAAGCGGCTTACGACCTGGGCGCGACCCGGACCAAGGCGTTTTTCAAAATCTTCCTGCCCGGCATCTCCTCCGGCATCACCGCCGGGACGCTGATGGTATTCATCCCCGCCCTCGGCTCCTATGTGATCCCGGAAATGGTCGGCGGCACCAGTTGCGACATGGTGGGCAATCTGATTGCCGAGCGGGTGCTGGTCGGGCGCAATATCCCGGAGGCATCCGCCTGGGCATCGGTGCTGCTGCTGGTTATTCTCGGCCTGCTCGGACTCAGGCTGACGGTCATAATTATTAACAATTTCAGGTTAAAACCGTGGAACAATGAAAAAGTGTAAGTCAAAAATACCTTTCTGCGCAACCCTGGGCATCATGCTGCTCTTCTATCTGCCGATGCTGGTGGTGGCGCTTGACTCCTTCAATCCCGGACGCTACAGCGGCAGCGGATGGAACGGTTTTTCCATGCGCTGGTATATAAAACTGGTACAGGACCAGGATGTGATTTCCGCGCTGATCAATACCCTGATTATCGGGTTAAGCGCGACGGCGACCGCGGTTGTCCTCGGCACGCTTGCCGCATTTGCGATCCATCTCTACACGGACAGGGTGCAGAAAGTGCACCGGCTCATGATTATCACCCAGCTTGGCATTCCGGACATTCTGATGGGGATCAGCCTGCTGCTGTTTTTCATATCTTTAAAACTGGAACTCGGCCTGTTCACCATTTTTCTGGCGCATGTGACCTTCTGCACCAGTTTCGTAGCCATGACGGTGCTGGCCAGATTGCAGGATTTTGACTTTTCAACGGTTGAAGCCGCCAGGGACCTGGGCGCCGGCTGGGCAATTATCATCCGCCGGGTGATTATCCCGCAGATTGCGCCGGGAATCATTGCCGTGG
>CAIJKT010000888.1 GCA_903821255.1 uncultured Lentisphaeria bacterium
ACTCCGATACTTTGGAGCCTCGTTGAACACAACGGTTATTCGTCTCAACAGCCATTTTGGACACCTGAATCTTTTCGCACATTATTTTGCACTTCCATTTTTTGACTCCATAAGTCCCGGTTAAAAATGTTTGATTTAGATCAAAGTCTACATATATAGGAGTTTTGTCAATCAACAGATGTGCAAATGATTTGTCATAAAGCCATTAAGCCTTAATGGCTGAATGTTTCCAGTGCAACTTCACTCGGCTAAATCGTCATTCAATTGTCAAACAACTCAAATTATGGCCTTTCTGACCAATAACTCATCCTTATGAATCGTATAATGCCCGATTTAAAGACTATTTTCAACCTTATTAGAGTATAAAAGCTTAAAATCTATGTTCAATTCGTCCGTCCGTCAGTTTGTTTGTCACCCTCTACAGGGTGAATTGTCTATTCCGGAAGTTCCATTCCTGTATTAAGCAATTCCATGTAGCGGCGATAACGGAACAGCCTGTTTCGTTTTTGCCGGGTCAGTTCATCAACAATTTTCAGATTTTCAAGCTGGCGTAATGCTTTATTGGTTGTGGCAGAAGTCAGGCCGGTGAATTGAACCAGATTCCTGGCTCCGGCGATGGGATGCGATAACATTGCCTGATGCACCTGAAGAACCGATGCCGCTCCCCGGCCAAGGCTTTCGATAGCCTTGCGGTCAGACTCAACCAGCGTATGTAATTCATTCGTTACTTTTATTCCCTGCCGGGCGCTGGCGATAACTGCGTCAGCAAAGAAATCGAGCCATTTTTCCCAATCGCCGTCCAGGCGGACGCCGTTCAGCAATTCGTAATAATATTGCCGGTGCAGTTTGAAATAATAACTGAGGTAAAGCAAGGGTTGACGGAGAATGCCGCTTTCACATAGCAGCAGCGCGATCAGCAATCGGCCCAATCGGCCATTCCCGTCCAGAAACGGGTGAATAGTTTCAAATTGGACATGGGCCAGCGCCGCTTTGACCAGTACCGGCGTAATGGTTTTATGATCGTGCAAAAACAATTCAAGTTGTCCCAGGCATTCCGGAACGGCATCGGCGGGCGGCGGCACGAAACTGGCATTGCCGGGGCGGCTGCCGCCAATCCAGTTCTGGCTTTTCCGGAATTCTCCGGGAGATTGTTTTCTGCCGCGTCCTTTTGCCAGCAGTACCCGATGGATTTCACGCAGCAGGCGCAGGGAAAGAGGAAATCCTTCAGCCATACGCTTAATCCCGTGATTCATGGCGGCAACGTAGTTACATACTTCCTGAACATCATCCAGCGGAGTTCCCGGCGATTCATCGATTTCAAACATCAGCAGATCGGAAAGCGACGACTGAGTTCCTTCTATCATTGAAGAAAGCACCGCTTCCTTGCGGATGTACATATAAAGGAATTGGCCGACATCCGGCAGCAGACAGGATACGCTGTCAAGGCGGCCAAGCTCCAGCATGGCCTGATCAAGTTTCACTTGCAAGGCACCGTCCAGTTTCAATGGCGGCACTGGCGGCAGCGGATCGGGAAGATAGGATTTGACCGCTTCGCCTGTTGTGCTGACGGTTATGTATTTGCCTTGCAGTTCACGTTTCATGTCATCCTCAAAGTTAAAATATAAAATATTCTTATTTTAAGATAATGCCAAATTGTAAAATAAGCAAGATGCATATGTAAGAATCCCCGGTCTCCAGGCTTAAGGAACTTCCTGCTTATAATTGTTATTTTAATATCTTGCGCTTCAGCTTTCTAAAATAAGATAGATTTATACCACTATAGATTAAACCTTTGTGCTTAAAAAATGTAAAATTATTTAAATAAAGTGGACAGACCCGCAGTGAAGATCAAACAATTTGATCGTATAGGAAACGGCTGAGAATTTAAAAATAGACGAGCTGGATTGTGGATTGGATTTTTTCGATCCGACTGACAGGCGATATGAATATCGCCGGAAGGATGAA
>CAIJKT010000889.1 GCA_903821255.1 uncultured Lentisphaeria bacterium
GAGCGCAACCCTCCGAAAACCGGTATGTCCAGAATGATGTTGGTTGTTTATTTCAATTAGTTAGCGTAAATATTGATGAGCTTTATAATAATTTAAAGTAATCAGAATTATTAATTCGCCGATTTGGACACATTCTTAAAATCTCCCGCTTTGACAATTGAGAGCTTCTCCGGGTCGAAGTATTTACGCAATACTGCAAGTATCTGTTCATTGTTCAATGCGGCAACTTTCTTTTCCATATCAGTATCAAAAAGCAGCGTCCGGTCTGTCAGCAGGTATGTAGCCAGGCGGTTTGCCAATTCGGTTTCCTTGGACCGTCCGACTTCTCTGTTCTGCATCCAGCCTTGTCTGGCAGCGGATATCTCTTCAGCCTGGAAACCATCCTTTAACGCTTTGTCCAGTTCTTCCTTGAATGCTGCTTCCAGTTTCTGAATATTAGCCGGATTCAATATGGCATGACCTATCCATTCCCCGGCGACGTCCTGGCTGGAAATTTCCAGCCTGCTGCCGACGCCGTAACTCAGACCCTCTTTTTCCCGTATACGCTGAATAAGCCGGTTCTTGAATACGCCGCCGCCCAGCATATAGTTGGCAAGAAGCATTGCCGGATAATCCGGATCATCATCCCTCAATTTTATATCCATGGCAGCGATAAAAATTGCGTTAGCCTTGTCTCTGGTCTCCAATTTACGGTTCAATGGTTCCACTGAAAATAGTTTACGCGGAATACGCACATAAGCGATAGCCGGTTTCCAATCCTCAAATAATCCTGAAATGTTCTGTTTAAAATTTGATGGATCCACATCTCCAACTACCGCCATTTCACCACTACAACCATAAAAGCTGGCATGAAAAGCCTTGACATCCTGCAGCTGTGTTGACTTTAACAACTGGATATCTTCATCGAAAGTACCGATATGCCGTACATGATCTTCCGGATATGGGCGCAAATGAGACTTGAGCACCAGGCCTGCCTGGGCATCAGGTTCTGAGCGACTGGATTCAATCGTTGTAATATTATCCTGGACGAGAAGAGCGAATTCCTTGTCAGGGAAGCCGGGTTTACGGAGAATCTCGGCTACAAGTTTCATAACCTCCGGAAAATTCTTTTTGATGGTATTGACTTGAATCGATACGCCTTCGGCTGAACCGCTAATGCTGACTTGCGCTTTCAGCCGGTCAAATTCATCTTTGAGCTGCTGACGGCTGTGGATTTCAGTTCCGCGCATAAGCATGGATGCGCAAAGAGCACCGGTGATGCGTTTACCCTGCAGTGATTTTTCATCGCCGAAGTGAAGGCGGATGGTTGCGCTCACCGTATTGCCGCGGGTTTTTACAGGAACAACAGCGCATTTGAGTCCTGCAGGAGTTATGAAACGGATCGTCCGGCTCTCAATGGATGCCGGTGTGGTGTCGAAGACTTCGCCGCGGGGCAAGGCAAAACCGCCTTTGTATCCTTTCAGCATAGCGGCCACGTCTTTTACCGCTGGCATTTCCACCCGATCGTGGTTGTCTGTAGGAATGAATTGTCCAACCGTGCGGTTTGTCTGTTTTAAATATACAACAGCAGCTGCCTGAATATTTTCCGGGGTTGCCGCTTTTACGCGGTCGCTGTTCAGAAAGAATAAGCGCCAGTCGCCCTGTCCGATGTATTCGCTCAATCCGACTCCGAGAGTGCTGGAATCTTTCAATGTAAGTTCGAGTTTAGTAATTGTCTCCTGTCTGGCACGTTCAACTTCTTCTTTGGTGACAGGATTCTTCGCAATATTTTCCAGCGTGTCAGCGATTATCCCGCGAGCTTCATCCACATTGCCTCCCTTGTTTAACACCGCTCCGCAGAGCAAATATCCGGGTTCGGCTGTCGAACTGGCAAAAGCAAATACCGAGGCGGCTTTTTTGGTTTCCACCAAAGCTTTGTAAAGACGTCCTGACGGAGGACTGGACATGATTTTTGCCAATAATCCAAGTCTGACATGCTGCTCATCACTGGCGGCCGGAATCTTATAGAGCATCATTACTGCCGGCGTATCTCCTGCGCGGCGTACCGTGACCATCCGTTCCCCGTCCTGCGCCGGATCCACGGTATAAGTTTTCTGAAGTTTACGGGCGGGTCTGGTAATGCGGCCGAACTGTTCATTAATTAATGCAAGGGTTTTAGCCGGATCAAACTTGCCAGCCACTAGAAGTA
>CAIJKT010000890.1 GCA_903821255.1 uncultured Lentisphaeria bacterium
ACACCAGTCGTAAATCTGCTTCATGAAGTTATTCATAAACAGTAGTGTAACCAGCCGCCAGAAGCGATATCTAGTACGCCGGAAATCGCCGCAATCATGGAAGAACTGAGGGAGCACCGGCAGCAGTTTTTCGCCATACGCTTTTTCGTATTCCGCTTCCTGTATAAACGACCACGGAATGCCGTTGCGCGACACCTGCGGTTCGTCGGTGAAGAATCCTGACAGTTCCTGCCAGTCGTCGCGGCTGAGGCGGTCCTGGTACGATTGATAAATCTTCTCGAGGAAAGTTCTAGTCACTTCGGCGTCGAGGGTATCAACATAATAAGGATTTACGTCGTAATAGCAGTGCAGTACCTTCGTGTCGGGACAGTCGGCCAGTTCGGTCTCCGCACCGTTGACACGAAAAAAGGCGATAGTGTGCTCTGCCCGTACCGCCTCGGCAGTATTCACGGGTTTCAGTCGCAGATACTTCTGCTGATAACTCAGCCCCAGTCCGTTAACGCGGCCGTCGCCGAACCCGCTGGGCCAGCCGTTTTCGTCATAAGCCCAACTGCACATTCCGAGTTTCCGCCCTTCGTCGATACTGGCTTTGACGCAGTCGAACCATTCCTCGCCCATATATTTGGTCAGCAGACCGCCGCGGGCGTGCATAAAATAACCGCCAAGACCGGCGTCATGCATCAGGTTGATCTGGTTGCGCAGTTCCTGCGGGTCCAACTTATCGTTCCAGCTCCAGAAAGGAACCGGACGGTATTGCAGACCTGGATTTTTTATTTCAATGTAGATTTTCATTTATTATGCAACCTCATTTAAAATCAACATGGAACACATATTTGCCGGGTTTTCGCAGTTCAAGAAAAAGCCAGTCTTCCTCAGCCGTAATCTTGATGGGAGACCGCCCTTTGCCTTCAATGCGGTTCCCGTTAAGATAAACCGCTGGTTCATTGGTCAATTTGGGCAAACCCATCCTGACCCTGCAACCTTTCGGAATTATAATTGTCTCATCAATACTGCCTGCATTCCGCTTAATGGATACGGCAATTAGACCAAGTGGAGTCGGAACAACCCCCTTGACAAAGGCAAGTTCTCCCATCTGCGGCTTGACTTCAAATGCGGCAAACCCGGGAAGGGTCGGCTTTATTCCCACCACTTCTGACAACAAAGCATACGTCGGCCCGGCGGTCCATCCGTGACAGCGGCTGGTGGAAACAAATTTCGTCAAGTCCTGTTTTTCATCGATTCTGCCGGCAGGGTTATTCACGGGATATTCCCACAGGGTATCGCTTCCCGCAGCGAGCATCGGCCCCCAATTCTCGCGGATGAAACGCAATCCTTCCTCCGGCTGGCGGTTTTTAAAATATGTTTCGATAATTTCGAAGCCGCCAAGAGATGCGGATGCGCCATGCTCAAAACTTTCTTTGAAATGATCAGGGGCAACATTCCCGTGCAGCCGGTTCAATGACGTTGCCGTTTTTTGCCCCAGCCTTTTGTATTTTGATGAACAGCCCGCATCGCCAAGTACGCCCATGATTCTGGAAGCTCCGAGCAACGAACGCCAGAACAGGAAGTTCATCATAAAATCCTTACCGGCTTTCTTGTTCAAAACGCACATCCAGCCTTCGGTTAGATTTTCGGGCACATCAATGAGCCCGTCCGGTCCTGACTTTGAAAGCAGCCAGCCGACAGTCTTGACAATATGCGTCCTCATCAGCTCGAGAAATTTGATATCTCCGGAGTGGAGGTGATAATCATCCAGAGCGATGATCCACCAGGCGACATAGTCCCAGATTATTGACGCTCCCTCGCCCAGTGACGCGGGGATCCCCCCATCGAGGTATTGGGTCTCCGCGAGCTTTCGCCAGCAATATCTAAAAAGCTCCTGATCGCCGAATGCGTAATAATTGATCAGCACTTCGAGTCTCGCGTCACCAGTCCACAAAAACCGGTCCCGCTTGATGCCATCCAGGTAGTATTCCTGCATGCAGAGATGAAGGGTGCGGCGACCGGCTTCCCATATTTGATTCAGCAGCGGATCCGAACAGGAAAAATACCCTTTATAGGTGACGGGATAAAGCGAAGCCTTGGCCGACACCTCCTGAATTTCCAGCGGATGCCGGCAATTCATAAACTCAATTTTGACAAAGCGGAATCCCTGCCGCATCCGGCTTTCCCATTCCTGTCGGCCAGAGGAAACGGCAACCTCTTCAATAATCATCCGGTTGAGTAACGCATCCGGCGGCGG
>CAIJKT010000891.1 GCA_903821255.1 uncultured Lentisphaeria bacterium
CTCCGGAGACGACATCAATTCGCGTAAACTGGCAATCCGGCGGAAAAACACTCTGTGTGCTGAATAACTACGTACCTGGTAAAACATTTGAACGGATTAAATTGCCGCTGTCATCGGATGCTGATTCTGGTACAATTACACTGGTAGTCAATGGTGCCGTTGTTATTGATAATGCGCAGTTTGACAAAGGGGTAAGTTATTTTAACAGCTTCTCTCAGCCGCTCGTCATGCGCGGTGTCGATATCTGTAATATACCGGCAAACGGTAAATACTTTAATCCAGAAAAAGGTTCGGTCTGCTGCTGGCTCAAAGTACCCTGGTTTGACAAGTCGCTGTACGGAGAAATGATGGCGCTGATTAGTGTCCAGAACGCTGAACAGAAAAAAGCCAAATGGGGCGATCACGTTATACTCTCTATCTCATGCATTCCTAATACAGTTAAGGGCGATAAGTCAGGAACTCTCAATGCATACATAATTGATGCTGAAAACCGGATCGTCAGCATCGGGGAAAACTTAAACAACATCAGCGTGGATACATCCGCTGAATGGCATCTTCTCGTGTTCTCCTGGGAAGTAAAAGATGGTAAAGCGTTAATTTCTCTGAATATTGACGATGGCAAGACGAAACTTACGAAAGAACAGCCGTTCGGTCCAGTCAAAAAACCGGAAATTATCAATGTCGGCTACGCTGCAGGCGCATATTTGAACGGCGAGATGGATGACTTTGCAATTTTCAACCGGCCGTTGACTGACGCTGAAGTATCTGCAATCTATAAATCATCACAGCCGCTTTCCGCAATGCTTAAATAATCAATCTTTAAATGAAGGAAATTAAAATGGTCAGAATGTTAATGATTCTGGCGGGGATGTTCCTTGCCGTGAATGCGTACTCCGCACTGGATATTGTAAAGGATGGTAAAAGCGACTGGCGCATCATTGTCGCGCCACAACCGCTGCCGGCAACCTTGCGGGCGGCAGAGGATTTACAACTCTATATCAGGAAATCAACCGGCATTACATTGCCGATTGAAAAGACCGGAACGGCTACTGGCGGCAAAAATATTGTGGTTGGTGACTGCGACGCCGCCAGAACAGCCGGAATCAGCGTCGCAGGATTGAAGCCGGAGGGGTTCGTTATCAAGACAATTGACGGCAATTTGTATATTGCCGGGAAAGACACCAAGGGCGACGCCAATTCCGATCATTGGCGGAGTGCACCGCAGGCAGGCACCTGGAACGGGGTCAGTGCTTTTCTGGAAAAATATCTCGATCTCCGCTGGTTCTTTCCCGGAGAGTATGGGGAATATGTTCCGGAACGCAAAGACTTGACCCTTAACGATATTAATATCAGCGACTATCCGAAAATGGAATACCGCCGGATGTCATATTTATGGTGGAATGACATGAGTCCGGATAGAATCGCGGAAGTGAAAAAATGGGAGCGCCGCAACCAGAACGGCTGGAGCACGGTCTGGAGCGGTTCGCATACCTGGGTTGAACATTTTCGCGGGGAGGATTACTTCAAGGAACATCCGGAATGGTTTGCTGAGATCAACGGACAGCGACTGGCATATAATGGCGAATATGGTCTGCAGATGTGTACAACAAATCCGAAAGGACTGGATAAGTTTGCCGAGATAATTATTAAAACTGCTCCAAGTCCCGGCTTAGAAGGTTGCATGTTTACATTATCTCCCAACGACTCCGGCAATTTCTGCGAATGCAAAAACTGCCGATCACTGGATGTGGAAAAGCTGCCCGACGGCAAACCAGTACTGAGCGATCGCATGGTGACTTACTGCAATGAAGTCGCCAAGCGAGTCAATAAAGTTCTTCCAAAACAGACTTTCGGTTTTTATGCATATTCCTACTATATGCTGCCGCCGAGGAAAACCGCGCTGGACCCGCATGTTAATGTGATGCACGTGCTGAATGATGTCGGAGTGCTTTATTACTCGGACAAAATGTCTGAAAGTTATCTGAACAAGATGTTGATTCCGTGGAAGAAGATGACAGGAACACTCTATTTTTACTCCCACCCTGAAGGCATGGGCAATATGGCGCTGCCGTGCATGCATAAAGGCGCGATCAAGAAGCTTTACGCCGATCTGGACAAAGCCGGAGTTACCGGTTTTTCCATGAACAACAGCGAGCCGGTCAACGCATCCGTGCTGAATAACTATCTTTACCTGAAAATGGCGTGGAATCCCAAGGCGGATATTGATGCTGTTTATGCAGACGCACTGGAAAAATGTTACGGAGAAAAAGCGGCGCCTTATGTGAGACAATATTTTAACATTGTGGAAACCGCAATGGCCAAATATGCAGACTCCATTAAAGTCGATCTCGCGCTCGGCTCGGCGCACCGTTTTCCCGATCTGCTTGACGCGGTCTATGACGGACTGTATGAAAAAGGTATGCCGTTGCTGAAGAAAGCGGCGGAAATGCAAACGGATAAAAATCAGAAATATCGTTTGCAGATGCTGATGGATAATCTTGAATACTGCCGTGATACAGTCGAACTGTATAAACTCAGTCAAAAAATCATAAAGTCATCTGTCAAAAATAAACAGGAAGTGCTAAAAGCCGTCGAACTGGCCAATAAACGTCTGGCTTACCTGGAAGAAAAAAATAAACAGGGGCAGATTAATCAGAGCTGGGCAGTAAGGCCTGAAAAGGATTATAATCTGCCATTATCACCGAAAATATACCTGGCGATCCTGAACGAAATGAATGGCGGCGGCAAAACAGCTGGAGCAGTTTATTTAACAAATAAACCGGCGGTCACGATTGACGGCAGGCTGGACGAACCATTCTGGGCCGGTATTCCGGCATTAAAAGTCAACTTGAACAAAGATGACGGTGAGCCTTACGGCATCGCGACGATGGCAAAAGTATGCTATGATAAGGATAATCTCTATATCGGGGTACGCTGCGAAGAACCGCTGACGACTGAAATCAAGGATACCTGTCGCCTCCACGACGGCCCCGTATGGAATGAAAATGAACTGGAGTTTTTCTTTGACATCAATAATGTACAGAAAGATTTCAAACAGATAATGGTAAACACACTCGGCACAATTACTGATGTGGAATCAATCAACGGCAAAGGCAACATGAAATGGGAGTCCGATGCGCAAGTAACGGTTGCCAAAGATGCCAATTCCTGGACCCTGGAAATGCGGGTACCGTTCAAAACGCTTGGCGGAAATATTCCTCATCCGGGAGCGATATGGGGATTCAATATCTGCCGGGTGCGCAACACGGTGAAACCATCCGAATATACCTGCTGGAACCCGACTTTCGGCGGCTTCGGCAAACCGGAACGTTTCGGCAAACTGATTTTCCGTTAACTCAGATTCCAAATTCAAGCGACTGGATAGCAAATGAGCATTCACGATGAGTCCCGCTTTCGCGTCGGTTCGCTGGTCTATTCCCGTGCCGGGCTGGTAACGCTTTTCGCCTGGCTGCTCTGGGGTGACTTTGTTTACACCTTGATGGAGAATGTGATGCCGTCGCTGCTGCCGATGATACTGCGGGATAATGGAGCCGGCAATCAGGCCATCGCATTTATCGTCTCCAGTATTTACATGGTGGTCAATGCCGTCGCCAATCCCGTCATCAGTTACAAATCCGACCGCTTCCGCAGCCGCTGGGGCCGCCGCCGGCCGTTCATTCTGGTGACCACGCCGTTTGTCGTGGCTTTGCTGGCGCTGATTCCATTCGCGCCGGAAATATCAAGGACACTGGACGGCGGCGGCTGGTTTACAGAACTGCTAAAGTACAGTCCGGTGACTTCTCTCGTGCTGGTTTCCGGCGTACTGGTGGCGGCGTTTCAGATTTTCAACATGTTCGTATCCTCAGTTTACTACTATTTGATTGCGGATGTGGTGCCGGAAGCGTTCATCGGCCGTTTTTACGGGTTGTTCCGGGTATTCGGCACCCTGGCCGGACTTACTTTCAACTACTTTATTTTCGGCATGGCAAAAACGCATATGCATGAAATCTTCATCGGCATGGCGATATTCTACGGAGTTTTCATTACGCTGATGTGTCTGCGGGTGAAAGAGGGCGAATATCCGCCTCCGGACAAGAAAGAGGAACGCGGACACTGGTGGAGCGGCATCCGCAATTACGCTGACGAGTGTTTCGGACATCCGTTCTATCTGCTGATTTTTCTGGTTTACGGACTCTATATATGGGCGGGCGCGTCCAATGTGTTCGGCATTTTTTTCAGCCGCGACCAACTGGGTTTGACTCTGGACCAGATTGGAAAAATGAGCGCCTACGCCGGATTATTCAGTACGCTTATCATTTATCCGGCCGGCATTCTGCTTGACCGCTGGGGCAGCCATAAGTCAATGATCGCAGGTTTATTTGGCTCCGCAGTTTTAAGATTGATCAGTTTCTATCTGATCCATGATTACTGGTCATTATTGTTGTGGAATATTATATGCAGTGTGCCTTTATGTCTTTCAGGGCTGGCAATCATGAAATGGCTGATTGATCTTTACCCGCGCGAACGCTACGGCC
>CAIJKT010000892.1 GCA_903821255.1 uncultured Lentisphaeria bacterium
CTTTTTACTTAAACTAGTTGATATGCATAATCATGCGTTGCGAATTCCGGATGTTTCTTTGCCTCAATATCTTCCGTGCTTTCCCGGATAACCAGGTTAGGTTCGAGAAAACACGAGAACTGCTTGCTGCTGCTGTCCCCGCCGCTGATTTTGCGCTTCAGGCGCTCAACTGCGATCTGGGCCATATCTGAAATCGGATACGCCACCGTCGTCAGCGAGGGCATCATTGCCGAGGCCACCGGCAGATTATCGAACCCGCAGATTCCAGCATCGTCCGGAATCTTCAGCTTTAATTCGCGGCAGACCCGCACCATTTTGGCGGCCAGCAGATCATGAAAGCAAAATACCGCAACCGGTTTGGCAACTGCTGTCAGCATCATTTTCAGCGCCGGCGTCGCATCGTCAAAATCTTTGGGATCGGCTTTGATAATATTTTCAGGCGGAACTCTGTAGCCCAGCTCCGCGAGTCCGGAAATATAACCGTCAAATCTGGGGTTGGGATGAAATTGATTCAGCCCGAAATAGCCGAAGTTGCGGTAGTGGTTGTTGACAAAATGATTTGCCACCATTCTGCCGGCGTTGAAGTTATGCACCAGTACCGCGTCCGCTTCCGAACCGTCCGGACGCCGTCCCACCAGAATATACGGAGTATGCAGCGATGCATAATACTGCACCGACTGGTCGTCCTGAACCGGACAGATGATCATCCCGGCAACGCCGGCATTCCGGAACATTCCGATGATTTCTTTTTCCCGTTGAAAATCGTAATTGCTGCTGCCCATCATCAGTTTAAAGCCGGCCCGACCGGCAGCCAGTTCCACTTCCTTGGCTAAAATCGCAAAAAACGGGTTTTCCAGATTGGTGACCACCAGCCCGATCAGATTATCTTTTATGTTTGACTGCTGTGGAGCGAATAAAGCGGCATCGGTTAATATATGCTTGTTGCCTTTTAGTATAACAATGCCGTCTGCTTTAAGTAGCATCATGATGCGCTGGGCCGTCTTCAAAGACACGCCGCGGGTATCGGCAATGGCCCGCACGGAAATGAAAGAATCGCCCGCAGTTCCGAATTTGCCGGACAAAATATCCTTTTTCAGTTCCTCTTTAACCCTGAGCGCTTTCGGCAATTGATTTATCAGACTAATATTCATTAAAAAACTGCCCTTCCTAATCCTTTGTTGTATTAAAGTATAACATTGATTCGCGAAAAAGTCAATACCTTTGCCGGAAATCATTTAAAAAAATCTGAGAATATGCGATAAAAGGATTATTATTTCAGCAGTTTTTTGCTTTTGTCATCGAGATTATGCTGCGATGCCAGCTTGGTCAGCATTTTGTTGGTCTGCTCGATAAGCTCTTCGTCGGCGTTGGTGATAAAGGAGCCTTCAGGCGGCGAGAACATGCCCATGAAGGCGGACCAGAACGGGCGATGGGCCTTTCTTACCATTTCCAGTTCGTTTCTGATTCTGAACAGATGCTGCACCGGGGTACGCCTGCCGCCGATGTCAAGGGCGGCGCGGTAATGGAACTTGGCGGCGCTGTATTCGTGAAGCACCGCCAGGCAGCGGGCCAGATAAATCCGGTAGATGATATTGTGCGGCGACAGCGAAACGGCATTCTGCAGAAACGGTTTGGCCGCACGGACACGTTTTTCGTGAAACAGGTTCTTGCCTTCGCGGAAAGTCATGAAAACTTCCGTTTTGGCAAGGTCCATCAGCAGGGTCGCCAGACTGGTCTTTTCCGGATAAGTGTTGCCGACAATGAGTTCTTCCAGAATATCGTCGGCCACGGCGTCCATGATTGACGCTTCCTGCGCAACTCCGCCTGCGGCCTCGGCGGCAGTTTCGTCATTGAAAAAGCGCTGGTCGTACCGGCGGCGTTTGTCGGGGTCTGAAAGCACGTCGAACGCCGAGACCAGGATTTTGAATTCTTCGGTTTTCCGCGGCGAGTTGTTGAAGCGGTCGGGATGGCATTCCTTGGCTTTCCTGTAGTAAGCCTTCTTTAATTCCTGGAAATTGCTGCTGCGCTCGACTCCCAGAATACTGTAATAGTCTTCGATTCCAGCGGCCATTTGCTCTCACCGTTTAGCTGTTTCAATTATTATAACGGACACCGGGCTAAAAGCAAGCGGAAGATTGCGGATTTTTTCCCGCCCCGGATTATACTAAGGAGCTGTGAAGAAATAAACTTTACAAGTTTCGCGAAATATCCCGAGGTGATTTTGTGAATTGCCGGTGA
>CAIJKT010000893.1 GCA_903821255.1 uncultured Lentisphaeria bacterium
GAAATATATGCGGAAACTGGCAGAGGTTGTGTCCGCAGCGAAAGCTGCCGGAGTAGCGCCGGAACTGGTACAGGAAGCGGAAAAGCTACTGAAGGAAGGTCCATACAAGGAGGCGGTATCCCATGCTCATGACACTTCTATGGCGGACGCGACGCGTGATAAAGCCGCTACACTGATTATGCAACTCCAGGACAGGACAAGCAAGTAATATCAAAATGAAATTATTGCCGGAAATTAGAGAATTTGAAGCGTCAATGAATACGGAACTGCGGTATTTTATTCCGGTGGAAGCTCATGCCGGCGTGATTGCCGGAAATCTCTCCGCGGGAACGCTGGCGGAAATAAAGGACGATTACGCGCTGTTTGCCGGACGGCAGGTAGACTGGAAGATTCTGGAACGTAGCAGCGGATTTTACGCGTGTCTCGGCGTGTTTGACGCAATGACCGGCGAATCTGTTTTCGATTCACTGCCGCATGACCGGAGGGATGCCTATGCATTGCGCATTGGCGCCGGTCATATTGAACTGGCCGCCAATACCGGCGCCGGTTTCTTTCACGGCTGGCAGACGCTGTGTCAACTGGCGGAAGATACTTCAATCGAATGCGGCACGATCATCGACTGGCCAGCGCTGGAACTGCGCTGTCTGCATGTGGATTTAAAGGGGATGACGCCGAAATTCGAATATCTGCTGGAGTTGATAAAGAAAATATCCCGGCTGAAAATCAACAGCATCATGCTGGAGTATGAAGATAAAATCCGCTATGATTCGCATCCGGTAACCGCCCACCCGGAAATGGCATTCACCAAAGAGCAGATAAAGGCGCTGCTGGAATTGTGTCATGCCCGTTTTGTCCGGGTGATTCCCAAATTACAGTGCTACGGACATTGGGATTATATTCTGAAACATCGCGAATATCATGATTTAAGGGAAGGGGACGGCGCATCCAGTTACCAGATATGCCCGTCAGTTGAACGCTCTTTCACGGTCTGGAAGGAGATGGCGGATGAACTGCTGGAACTGCACCGGGACGATGAATATTTCCATATCGGAGCGGATGAGGTTGACCTGTATCTGCCGTGTTCGAAATGCAGCGGTCAAGACCGCTTTCAGATGTATATCCGGCATGTGGAGCAGGCGGCGGATTATCTGCGTGAACATGGCAGGAAAGTATTGATCTGGGACGACGTTTTTCGCAATCACCGCCAGGAGGAATGCAATGATCTGCTGAAGAAAACCGCGCTTTGTGTCTGGCAGTACGGTGAAGTGAATGAAGAATTCGTTTCCCGTTTTAAGGATTGCGGAAGCAGGGTGCTGGCCGCGTCTGCCGCGCGGATCACCCATTTGTCGCGTCCGGATGTTGATGGCCAGGCATCGCGCATCATGAACCTCAACCGCTGGGCGGAAGTCATCAATGACTATCAGCTTGACGGCCACATCTGCACGGCCTGGACGCGGGCGCAATGCCAGACCCCTTCCGAAGGTTTTATTCCATCACTGTTCTACCTGATCGCGATATTTGCGGAAAGCACCTGGCGCGGCGCTCCTGTGGATTCTGCCGATTTCAATAGACGGTTTGCCAAAGCCGCATTTGGCGTTGATCTGCCGATGCTGGCGGATGCCGCGGCCTGCCTGGACACCATGCCTGAAAAGGCGGGGAGGATTTTTGCATCTTCCATGAATCTGGTCCGGCGCAACCGGGATATTGCCGAAATCATGGGATTGATGGCTGAACTGGAGAACGTCAAAGAATATATTGATTACTGTTTCAAGGCCGATATGGCGCTGTATCCGGCTTATCTCAGCGGCACAGTGACGGATAAGATTAAAAATAACTATCTTGACGGGGTGCGGATCACGCGGGAGAAGATCGCCGCCATTACCGGGAGAATTCATGCGGTTCTAGGCAAGTATATGCCGGAGCCGATGATAAAAGAAATCATAGATACCAGATTCATGTATGTTCAAATACTTAATGACCAGTTAGAAAAAATCATTGCCGCCGCCGGAACTGTGTAAAGTGTCCGCTTTTGCAGATGTCTTCCACTGCATAAATCCAGGACTTCCCCGGAAATTTGATCGAAAGGAGACCTGCCCGGGGGGCGAGTCTCCGGACAGCCGCAGATTCCTGGACATTCCACCGATCAGCCGCAGCGCCTGCAATTGTAAATCCAGTTGCCGTGACGTTCTCTATATTCAGCAGAGTTTTACCGGCAGGATTGCATTTGAAAAGCAAAAGTTTATATTGATGCATTGATCTTTTATGAAAAACATGTACAGCCCCGGGGGGAACTCGCAATGCATAGAAAAGTACTGGTTTTTGGCGCTACCGGCGAAATCGGCGGCAGAATCGCGCGCGACTGTGTCCGGGCCGGACACAAGGTTACCGGCATCAGCCGCGGCAGAAACAGCAGGGAGCATGTTGAACAGGAAGGTGTTCAAATGATTTACGGCGATAAATCCGATGAAAGCTTCATCCGGGACACCGTCGCCAGGCTTGATTATGACGCCGTCATCAATTCAGTACCCAATATCAGTGACGTCGAACTGTGCAGTAAATACCTGAAAAAGGCCGGAAATGTTCTGTTTTGCAGTTCAACCGGCACCTTTGTTCCGCTCCGCTACTTTCCGGCTGACGAAAACCACCCGTGGCGCGAAAAAACCCCGGTGAATTTTTATCCGCAATGCGTAAGGGACGCCCGTGCGCTTGAACTTTGGGAGACGGAAAAATTCCCGGTGAGCATCCTCCGGCCCACCAACATCATCGGCCCCGGCAGGGTGCCGCTGGAACTATGGGGGGCGCGCGATATCGAGTTTTTCAAAAAGCTCAAATCCGGCGAAAGCATTTCGATTGCGCACTGTGAACACATCCTGCTGCAGTCCGGTTATAACGACGACCTTGCCGGCGCGTTTGTGCAGGCGCTGGATTATCCGGACAAAGTGCGCGGCGAGATTTTCATAATCTCATGCAAAAAGGCCATAACGCTCGGCACTTATCTGGACACCGCCCTGCAATTCCTTGACAGCAAATCTGAAATAAGGCGCGTTTCTCCTGAAGAACTTATGAAAATATATCCGGAAATCACCTGGACCAACCGGCTGGATTTCCTGCTGGAGCACATGTGTTTTGACATCGGCAAGGCGGAACGGGTTTTCGGCTACACCCCGCGCAAAACGGCTGAAGAAGGACTTGCCGATGCGCTTGAATGGTGTGAAAGAACAGGCCTGCTCTAACTGAATCATAAGATATCACATGTTTTTAATAAGATATTCCATTTGAGACCGGGCGCCGGGAGTGTAAAATATGACATGTATGAGTTTTCAACATGCAACTGCCGCTTCAATGGAGGGAATGATTAATATGAACAGCCAGGACGAACTTTTCCGCATGCGGGACGGCGTTGAAACCCGCTGGTTCAGTTTCGAGAATCAGAAAGGTTTGAAAGGGGCGGCCGCTAAAGGCGGCGACGGACGCAAGCGCGCCGCCTGCACTCAGCTCCGTGCCGGGGAATCATTGACTGTCGCGGAAATAGCCGGCCGCTCCGGCGTGGTAAGGAGAATGTGGTTTGCACTCTTTGACGGCGCAAGGCCGATGTACGCGCAACGCCCGGAGATACTGCGGGGACTGCGGATTGATTGTTTCTGGGACGGCGCCGGAAATCCGGCCGTCAGCGCGCCATTCGGCGATTTCTTCTGTCAGGGTCTCGGCAAGGCATACGCTTTCGATAATGCCCTCTTTTCGAGCCCGGAAGGGAGAAGTTTCGTCTGCACGGTCCCGATGCCGTTCCGGGAATCCATGAAACTTGTTGTCACCAATGAATCAGCGGAGGACATTCCGGCGTTTTTCTACCAGGTGGACTGCACGCTGGGGGATGAAATCGGCGGCGGACACCTCTATTTCCACTCTCACTGGCGGCGCGAAAACCCGACCACCGAAAAGCAGGATTTCGAATTTCTGCCGAAAGTAAAGGGCAGGGGCCGCTTCCTCGGCGTCAACTTCAGCGTCATCGCCGACAAACTTTACGGGAAAAAGTGGTGGGGCGAGGGTGAGGTCAAAATCTATCTTGACGGCGACCGGCAGTACCCCACGCTCTGCGGAACCGGCACCGAGGATTACATCGGCACCGGCTGGTGTCAGGGTAAATTCAACTCGCCTTACTGCGGATGTCCCTATGCCGACGCGGAAAATATGGAATATGCATTCTACCGCCTCCACATCCCCGACCCGGTTTATTTCCACAAAAACATCCGGGCGGCGATTCAGCAGATTGGCGGCTGTCCCGGAGAATTTCCGCCGGAAATTGTCAATGCCAGGATAAAAGGCTCCTGGGGGCTTTTCGAACGGCATGACGACTGGTCATCCTGCGTTTATTTCTATCTGGACAGCCCGGAGAACGGGCTGCCTCCGCCGGCCCCGGCTGCGGAACGGATACGATAAATCCGGTTAAAAGCCTGGAATGACCAATCTTGTTTTGCTTGATTCATCGCCGAACCGTGATAGAATATAATAGCGGCAGGAGGATGTATGATTGCAAAGTTCAGGACAGCATGGCGGACGTTTAATCACTGGCGGCGGAGCACGTTTCCGTTCCGGCTGACGGTGCTGCTGATTCTGCTGGTGTTTGCCGGCGGGGCGCTTGAGCGGGTGATGACCGAAAACCATTCGCTGCTTATTAATCAGATGGTCTGGGATGCCTGCCGGGCAATGCGCGGCTATTGTGAACCGCGCGTCTCGTCTGCTTATCTGCATTATTACCGCGCCCGCGAAAACCAGCGGCTGCAACGCGGGTTGCGCGACCGGATACAGGTTGGCGGTTTACAGCTCAGTCCGGGCGAACTTGCCGCAGTCAATTCCAAGCCTTCCAGGGTTGATAATAAAATCCTGTTCGACATCGCCAGACGCCACGGAATTATTGCTGCCGGAGTATCGCAGCGGGAGTATATGCGCACTTTATGGGCTGCATCATTATCCATGACCGCCATGGAGTTTGATAAAGACTGGAGCGAGGTCAGACAGGAAGTTTTCAGCACCTGCAATCTGTTTGGCGGCAAGCGTGACTGGCGCTTGGGAATTGAAAGATCCGGTTATGTGCTTGCGGAGATTCTGCCGCTGCCGCTTAGTACCACTGTCCCGTGGTTTATCATCTGCCTGACGCTGGCGTTTATTGCAGTTGGAAAAACTGACCGTAAACTGCGGTATGGTCTGGCGATTTTACTGCCGGTGATATTCACTTTGCTGTTGAGCATACCTGCATGGTTCGAACATACCTGGTACAACCGTCTGTTTTTCGAAAAGACCTGGCATGGCAGCGTTGTCATTTATTTTATATTACTGGCATGCGCGGCCGGAATCCTCGGGATCAGGCTGAGACGCTTTATGCTTAAGCATGGCGCTGACGATATGGTTCAAGTTCTGCTGCTGTTTATTGCCGGCATTCTGCTGCTGTTCCCGTTCGGCTTTTATCCGGATCGCAGAATTGTTTACTGGTGGGGGGACGAGAGTTTCCTTCCCGGTTATATCTTCCGCCATCTTTCGTCTTACACTACTCTGCTGTTTTGCCTGGCCGGGGCGTTCATGACGGGGTATGCGGTAAAATCATATTTCCAGTTGCAGGCTGTCCGGCGGTTTAAACGGTTTCAGATTTCGCCGGATCTGCTATGTTATCTGATCTGGGGGATAACTGCCGCGTGGGCCTGTTATCTGCTGTCGCTGATTGACATTTCCGCGTTCAACCTGTTATTGCTTAATTTTGACGCGCTGTCAACGAGTATTCCGGTTCCGGCTCTGCTCGAAAGCAATTCTGTCACCGGGGAGGAAGTAATTGCCGCCGGTCTGAGAATCACCGCGTTTATTGACAGTGTTTTGATTGGCCTTTTTCTGGCAGGGCCTTACCCTAAAAAATATTTTAAGAAGATTAACATTTGCGCGATGATTCTGCTTATTGCGATCTTTGCGGTATTGACATTTTTCATCTCATGCCGCGTTGTTAAATACTATTTCCCAAGCCAGGGATGCAGCTATGTCAAAGTGACATTTATTTGAAAATGAAAAATATAATCAGGAGCAGTTTATGATTGCAAAACTCAAGGCGGCGTGGCTGGCGTTCAACCACTGGCGGCGGAGCGCGTTTCCGTTCCGGCTGACGGTGTTGCTGCTGCTGCTGGTTTTCTCGACCGGGTTGTTTGAACGGGCAATAACCGGGAATCATTCGCCGCTGATTAATGAACTGGTATGGATTGCCTGTCAAGCGATACGCAATGCTTGTGAACCGAGTGTGGAGTCTGCTTATCTCCATTATTATCGCGCCCGTGAAAACCAGCGGCTGCAAAGCGATTTACGCGCCCGGATACAATCCGGCGGTTTGAGTCTCAGCCCTGACGAACTGGCGTCGGTCAACGCGATGCCGTCAAAGGTTGACAATAAACTTATATTCGACATTGCCAAACGCAGCGGGATCATCTCTGCCGGAGTATCGCAGCGGGAATACATGCGCAGTCTGTGGGCGGCGTCATTGTCCATGACCGCCATGGAGTTTGACAAGGATTGGGATGAGGTAAAACAGGCTGTTTTCAACACCGGCAGGCTGTTTAGCGGCCAGCGCGACTGGCAAGCGGGAGTTGAGTTATTCGTCTATATTCTGATAATGATTGCGCCGATCCCCCTGACTGCCACAGTGCCCTGGTTTGTCCTCTGCCTGACGCTGGCATTTATTGCAGTTAGAAATCCGCTCAGCAGACCGCAGCGCATATTGGCAATCGTGCTGCCGGTATTGCTGACTCTGATATGGACCAGCCGGCCCTTGATTGATATATTTCAAACAACGGGGTACCGGCATTGGGATTATTCCGGAACTCTGCGTTTTTATTATATTGCGTACTTTTTAATATTATCCGTGATTACCGGGATTCTCGGAATCCGTCTCAGGAAATGGACGGTTGAACGCGGAAATACGGACAAAATCTTGGCCATTCTGTTGTTTATTGCCGGAGCGCTGCTGATATTTCATCAGGTGCAATGCAATCACGAAGCACTCCAATATACATATTGGTGGGGGCCGCCCGGCAATATTTTATTTAATAATTCATTTGTCACCATGCTGCTGTTTTGCTTAACCGGTACGGTCATGATCGGTTGTGCGGTAAAATTATGCTTTCGCCGGAAAGTGAAAACTTGACAATCCGATACGGTTAACATACCAAGAAGAGAGGTCAAAAGGTGAACAGTTCTGAAAAAATCAGGCTTGAAGAGGATTCCAGTCGCGAGAAGAACTGGAAACGCTGGGGGCCGTACCTTTCCGAAAGACAATGGGGGACCGTCAGGGAGGATTATTCCGCGGACGGTTCCGCCTGGGCTTATTTCCCGCACGATCATGCGCGGAGCCGCGCCTACCGCTGGGGCGAGGACGGACTGCTCGGCATCTGCGACCGCGAATGCCGGCTCTGTCTGGCCGTGGCGCTCTGGAACGGAAAAGACCCCATCCTGAAGGAACGGCTGTTCGGGCTGACCAATGACGAAGGCAATCATGGAGAGGATGTGAAGGAGCTCTACGCATATCTCGATTCCACGCCGACCCATTCCTACATGAAGGCTTTATACCGTTATCCCCATGCGCGTTTTCCATACGATAAGCTGGTGGAGGAGAACCGGAAAAGAGGCCGGCATGAACCTGAATATGAAATAGCCGACACCGGAGTTTTTGACGGCACGCGTTATTTCGACATCGTTGCGGAATATGCCAAAGCCGGCCCCGACGATATCCTCGTCAGGCTCAACATTCATAACCGCAGCACGGAAGCGGCGGAGATTCATGTCCTGCCGACGCTCTGGTTCCGCAACACCTGGATATGGGGATGCAGCCATGAAGGCTGCACGCTCAAACCTGGAATCGAGGCGGCGGGCGGGGGCATGGCGCGGGCTTCGCACGAGAGCCTGGGCGATTACGTTTTCAGGACGTCGCCCGGGCCGGGCGGGAAACTGCCGCAACTGATTTTCACCGAGAACGAAACGAACACATTGAAGCTTTTCAATTCGGAAACCTATACGCCGTATGTCAAGGACGCATTTCACCGGTACGTCATCGAAGGCGATGTTGACGCAGTGAATCCGCGCCAGGCCGGAACCCGGATGGCGGCGCATTACAAGCTGAAGCTGAAAGGCGGAGAACGTTACGTCATCCGTCTGCGCCTCTGTGCCGGGCGTGAATGCGATGCCCCGTCCGGCGCTGATTTCGACAGAATTTTCGCAGACAGGATTGCGGAGGCGGATGAGTTTTTCGAGTCAATTTATCCCGCCGAAATGACGGTGTGCCAGAAGGGGCTGTTCAGGCATTCCACCGCCGGGCTGCTGTGGAGCAAGCAGTTCTACCACATTGTCGTCGAGGACTGGCTGAAGGGTGATCTGGCGATGCCGCCTCCGCCTGCCGGGCGCGAACTGGTGCGCAACCGCGACTGGAAACATATGTTCTGCCGGGATGTGCTTTCAATGCCGGATAAATGGGAATATCCGTGGTTTGCCGCGTGGGACATGGCATTCCACATGCTGCCGATGGTCAAGGTTGATCCGGAGCTTGCCAAACGGCAGATGATACTGTTTCTGCGCGAATGGTATCAGAGTCCGAACGGGCAGATTCCGGCTTATGAATACAATTTTGATGACGTCAACCCGCCAGTCCATGCCTGGGCCTGCTGGCGGATATATAAGATGTCCGGCGGAGCTTCCGGGCGCGACCGGGCTTTCCTGGCGTCCGCTTTCCAGAAGCTGCTGATGAATTTCACCTGGTGGGTGAACCGGAAAGACGCCAGCGGCAAGCATATTTTCTCCGGCGGCTTCCTCGGGCTCGACAATATCGGGGTTTTCGACAGGTCGAAACCGCTGCCCGGCGGCGGCCACATTGAGCAGGCCGACGCCACAGCCTGGATGGCTTTCTACGCCGGGACAATGTTCTCAATGGCGCTGGAACTGGCACAGTATGATCCGGTCTACGAGGATATGGCTTCCAAATTCTTCGAACATTTCATTGCAATCGCCGACGCCATGAACAATCTCGGCGGCACCGGGCTGTGGGACGAAACGGACGGCTTCTACTACGATCAGCTCTGCTGTCACGGCCGCACCATCCCGCTGAGGGTCAAGTCGCTGGTCGGCCTGATCCCGCTGATCGCCGTCGAGGTCATAAACTGCGCCGTACTTGAAAAACTTCCCGGATTCCGGAAGCGGATGCTCTGGTTCCTGAAAAACCGGAAGGATCTGGCCGGGCAGATTTCCTTCATGTGCGGCAGCCGGGAGGATGGAAAGCCGGGCGAACACATGCTGCTGGCGATACCGTCCAGACGGAAGCTGGAACGGGTGCTTGCCCGGATGTTCGACGAAGCGGAGTTCCTGTCGCCGTATGGAATACGTTCGCTTTCGCGCGACCATCTGGAGCATCCTTATGTTTTTAATGAAGGCTCATTGCATTATAATGTATCGTATCTGCCCGGAGAATCCGACAGCCGTCTTTTCGGCGGAAATTCAAACTGGCGCGGCCCGATATGGTTCCCGTTGAACTACCTGATCGCGGAGGCCCTGGAAAGGTATCACCATTTCTTCGGAAATGACTTCAAGGTTGAATATCCGGGCGGTTCCGGCAGGAAACTTTCTCTCGGAGAAATCGCCGCCGATCTGCATGAGAGAATGACGAAACTTTTTATTCCGGACAAAACCGGAAAATGTCCGTATAACTGTGTCGACCCGCATTTTGAACATGACCCGTTCTGGAGAGATATCGTCTGTTTCCATGAATATTTTGACGGCGATACCGGACGCGGACTCGGGGCTTCGCACCAGACCGGATGGACTGCGCTGGTGGCATGTTCGCTTGCGCATCTGGCAAAGAACAGGAAGATTCAATAAACAAGGCAACTTTGATATTTACAGCAGGACGGCTATTCAAACATCTTTTTCACGTCATACATGGCTTGATAACTTATATCGAGGTTGATCAACCCTTTTCTGGGGCTGTCTAAATCAAGCGTGATATAAATTACCAAAGCTATCAGTAAACAAAAACCTATGACGATTGTTTTATTCAGATAATTCTCCTCAGTGGATAAATATCCGATATAAAAGACGCTGATCAGGGAAATTATCAATAGAAAGTAAACAATGGAATTGGGAACCGTTTCCTGTCTGCTGATATTTCTGGAAGTGGCAATATCAAACATTGAATTGAGCGCGGGGACCATTTGCATGGATTGAAGATACATGTCTTTATTAGCAGAAAAGGCGGTTACTCTTTTCCACAGCATTTTGGCATAAGCATCGGTTTTGTCCAGTGATGATTTTATCTGTACATTGTCGTGGCCTGCCTCGTAGAACTCCAGTCTTGCGGCTAAATATTCTTTAAAATAATTTCTTAACTCTGTTCTGACCGGATCAGGATACAAGTCGGCGCGGAGAATTGCCGTTCCGATGCAATTAGCCTCTTCCACAACGAGTTTCCGCCTGTCATCAAATCTGTTGCCGCTCAATCCGAAAGTGAAAGCCAGCAGAAAACCGAACAGCGCCAGTATTGACGCGATTACGGTTGACTTAAGCGGATTTTTGCCTTTGGCGATATTACTGTCGAATTTCTTTGATAAGTATCTGCCCAAATATAATGCGGCGACCATGCCGATAAACAGTAATGATGCGATAACCGCAGGATCTGTTTGAAAAATAACTGATTCGCTCATAGTTCATTACTCCCTGACTTTTGACTATAGTTTAATGCCATATTATCCGATGTGCAAGCTTTTGCATGAAAATTAATTTGTCAAGCGGAGGCAGTCTTTCAAAATCTGAAATTCGTTTTTCTTGAATTCTTCTTGAAAAATTATTGATAAAAATTAAATTGATACATGGTTTAGAGAATATTTGCGAATATAATATATACTGTTGCGGAGAAGTATGCGCGATTACCCGCTTAATCGTAAAACCGGAATTGCAGACTGTATTTAAATGAAATGAAACAGCGAGGCAGAATGTGAACAGAAGCATCAACAACGTGGTGAAGGTTATCATTCAGCCCAATACCTGGATGCCGTCATTTTTTACTTTTATTTTTCTGATATCTTTTACTTTACTGGAACTATACGGAGCAAATCTTTCCGGAAACCCTTCTAAAGAACATGTCTGGACGATCCCCGGCATAAACATGAAAATGGTTTATGTCGAGCCGGGAACTTTCATGATGGGCAGTCCCGGCGAAAAGGACAGTGATGAAGACGAGACGTTTCATAAAGTAACTGTAACCCGCGGTTACTGGATTGGCGTTTATGAAGTGAGGCAGCGGGAATATCAGGCCGTCATGAACGAAAATCCGAGCAACTTCAAGGGCGATGATTTTCCGGTTGAATCCGTCAACTGGCATGACGCCGTCAAGTTCTGTGATAAACTGAATAAACTGTATGCCGCCAGCCTGCCGCCGGGGTATGTTTACCGTCTGCCGACGGAGGCTGAATGGGAATATGCCGCCCGTGGCGGCAAAAAAAGTGGCGGGTTCAGATACAGCGGCGGTGACGATCTGTCTGTTGTCGGCTGGTATGACGGCAACTCAGGCGACACTGCACATGAAACCGGGACGAAATTACCGAATGAGCTGGGCATTTACGACATGAGCGGGAATGTGTCGGAGTGGTGTCACGACTGGTATGAGAAATACAGCGGCGCCGACCAGCAGGACCCGTCGGGCGCGGAAGAAAATAGTGCATACCGGATACACCGCGGCGGCGCATGGGACAGCAAGTCCAGGAACTGCCGTCTTGCGGACCGTGATTTTTATCTGCCCGGAAGCCCGAACATAGATATCGGTTTCCGGGTGGTACTGGCTCCGCCGGTCAGCAAAAATATCCGGCGTTCTTCAAATGGGAAACCGTAGGAGAGCGTTTGTTTTTATGATATCGGCGTCGCTATAATGGATTCAACCTGTTTTTTCGGTTTTTCAGGGAAATTGTAAAATGTATGATTCATTAAAAATGTTTTCCGGAAGAATAAATGGATGCAGAAATATGCGGGTCATATTTATCCGCCTGATTGGTTTGGGCTTGTTCTTTATCTGTTCGTGCGGCAGAGAAAAGCCGGTTCAGCCGTCGCCGCCGGTGGTTGAAGTTGCGCCGGCTGTCCGGAAAGATGTGTATATGCCGAAAGAATGGGTCGGGATTACTTACGGCGTGGTTGATGCGGTTATCCGGGCGCAGGTGACCGGCTATCTCATCAGTCAAAATTACAAAGACGGGGATTTTGTCAAAAAAGATCAGGTTCTGTTTGAGATCGATCCGCGTCCTTTTCAGGCTGTAGTGAACCAGGCGAAAGCGGAACTTGGACGGACGGAGGCGTTGTACATGAATGCCAAAGTCAATTATGACCGGCTCCGGCCTCTTGCCGCTCAGAACGTGGTGAGCAAAAGCGATCTGGACAATGCCATTGGCCTTGAACGGTCCACCAAAAGTGCCGTCATCTCGGCTAAAGCGGCGGTGGCAAAAGCGGAACTCGACCTGAGTTTTACCAGAATTCTGTCTCCTGTTACCGGCATTGCCGGGTTTGCTCTGAACCAGGTCGGCGATCTGGTCGGTCCCGCGCAGTCCGGCCAGTTGACGACGGTTTCAGAAATCAACCCGATCAGGATGTACATCAATCTCAGCGAACAGGATTATTTCTATTACATAAAACGGCTCCGTCCGGCGGATGAAGTAAACAAGGACAGTGAAAAGCTGGAAAGCGAATTAATCCTGAGCAACGGCGAGATATATCCGTACAAAGGAAAGTTTTATGCGATTGACCGTCAGATTGATTTGAAGACGGGAACAGTGCAACTGGCCCTGGAATTTCCCAATCCAGACAATCTGCTTCGTCCGGGGATGTTCGCCAGAGCCCGCATCACGGAAATAATCATGGGGGCAATAGTAATTCCGCAGGAAGCGGTGACTGAACTTCAGGGCAGTTCCCAGGTGGCCGTGGTCAGGACTGACAACAGGGTGGAAATCAGGACAGTCAAGGCTGGAGAGCGTGTTGGCAGCCTCCGGGTGATCAGTGAGGGGCTGAGCCCCGGGGAACGGGTGGTAGTGGAAGGGACACAGAAAGTTAAGCAGGGAACGCTTGTCGCTTCAAAGCCATTTACCGATAATTCTCCGGGTTCTGGAAAAATCCAGCAGCAAACTGACCCCGGTCCGACGTCAGGGGGGAGGTAGACCTCGATGTATCGCTTTTTCATAAACCGTCCTATTGTCGCCATTGTGACTGCAATCATTATTTCTATTGTCGGCCTGATCACAATGATCAAACTGCCGGTGGCACAGTATCCCGACATAGTTCCCCCGGAGGTATTATTGCAAACCACTTATGTTGGAGGCGATGCGGCATCAATCGAAGAGGCGGTCGCCACTCCGATCGAACAGCAGATGAGCGGCGTGGACGATATGAACTATATGTATTCGCTCAATTCCAACAACGGCTTGATGCGCATGTTTGTGAACTTCGACGTAAAAACCGATCCGAACGTCGATCTCATGCTGGCTTACCTGCGTCTGGCTCAAGCGCAATTCCAGCTCCCGCAGGCGGTGCAGAACTACGGAGTCAACATTTATAAATCCCGGACTGCTCCGCTTATCTATTTTGCGCTGTATTCGCCCAAAGGAACTTACGATGCCGCATTTCTGGCGAATTACGCCTATATCCATTTGAACGATCCGCTGACCCAATCGAAGGGGATTGCCAGCGCGGCCATCTATGGTGCCGGACAATATGCAGTCCGCTGCTGGGTGCGCCCGGATGTACTGGCCAAACTTTCCATTACGATTCCGGAAATTGTCGACGCGCTTCAGAAACAGAATACCGTGAACCCGGCGGGGCAGGTTGGCGGAGAACCCATTGCGCCCGGCCAGAAGTTTACTTATACAATCCGGGTGCAGGGGAGGCTGGTAAGTCCGGAAGAGTTCGGACAGATCGTTCTGCGCGCCAATCCTGACGGTTCGCTGGTTCGACTCAAAGATGTTGCGCGTATTGAACTGGGAGTACAGGATTACAACATCCAGGGCCGGTTCAACGGCAAGCCGTCGGCGATCATTGCGCTTCTCCAGCTTCCCGGCAGCAACGATCTGGAAGCTGCCGAAGGCGCCAGAAAAGTAATGGCCCGACTGAAAGAATCCTTTCCGCCCGACCTGGATTACGCGGTTGCGCTGGACACCACCCTTCCGATCACGGAAGGAATCAGGGAAATTGCCAAAACTTTTGCCATTGCAATCGCCCTGGTGGCGTTAGTGGTGTTCGTTTTCCTTCAGGGATGGCGGGCCACGGTCATCCCCATTGTGGTGGTGCCGGTTTCACTGCTCGGCACTTTCATCTTCTTTCCATTCCTGGGCTTTTCAGTGAACCCGGTGGCGCTGATGGGCATGGTGGTGGCAATCGGGCTGGTGGTGGACGACGCCATGATTGTGGTTGAGGCGGTGGAACGCCACATTGAAGAGGGTTTGTCTCCGAAAGAATCGGCTCTGAAAGCGATGTCGGAGGTCTCCGGACCGGTCATTGCCATCGCCATTATCCTGGCATCCGTCTTCTTTCCCACCGTGTTTCTTCCCGGCATCACCGGCCGGCTCTATCAGCAGTTTGCCGTCACCATCGGGATATCCGTGCTTATTTCCGCCTTCAACGCGTTGACCCTTTCTCCGGCTCTTTGCGCGATCCTGCTGCGTCCGAGACAGGAGAAACACGGGCTGCCGGGACGTTTTTACGGCTGGTTCAACCGGGTATTCGCGCACACTTCCGATGCTTATGTCGGCATGTCCGGTTTTATCATCCGGAAATCGGTGATCGGTTTTGTAATTCTGGCCGTCATAACGGCGGGCATGATTTCTTTGGGGAAGAAAATACCGGAAGGTTTTCTGCCGGAGGAAGACCAGGGCTACCTGTACGCCGTGATTCAACTGCCTGACGGGGCCTCGCTGCAGCGCACTGTGGCGGCCGGCCGCGCGGCGGAGGAGATCATTTTAAAAACTCCCGGGGTCAAATCCTGCATCGGAGTCAGCGGATTCAGCCTTTTGAGCTATGTGCGCAATACTTTCAGCGGTTTCTTTTTTATCACGCTTAAACCGTGGTCGGAAAGGAGAAGTCCGGACCTGAGGGCTTCCGCCATCATAACCCGTCTTAATAACGAGCTTAACAAGCTGCCGCAGGGGCAGGCCATCTGTTTTTCCCCGCCGGCCATCCAGGGCGTCGGCACCGCCGGCGGCGTGACATTCATTCTTGAAGACCAGAGTGACAAAGGCATGGCATTTCTGGCGGAGAATACCGGTAAATTCATTGCCGCCGCCAGGAAACGCCCGGAGCTGAAGCATGTCAGCACCACGCTTCTGCCAAGTGTTCCGCAATATTTTATCAAAGTGGATCGCGCCAAAGTTATGACCAGAGGACTGGACATCGGCGAGGTGTATACCACGCTCCAGGCATTCATGGGTGGTCTCTTTGTCAACTATTTCAACCGTTTCGGGAGGCAGTGGCAGGTATATGTGGAGGCGGAAGGGGACTACCGCAAAGACGTGAAACTGCTGGATCAATTTTATGTTAGAAATTCTTTCGGCAATCCGGTGCCGCTTTCGGCGGTTACGCAGATTGAACAGCGCACAGGGCCGGAATTTACCATGCGCTACAATCTGTTCCGTTCCAGCCAGATCAATGCGACTGCCGCGCCCGGATACAATTCCGCACAGGCGATGAAAGCCATGGAGGAGGTATTCGCCGAAACCATGCAGCCGGGAATGGGCTACAATTATGTGGGTATGTCCTTTCAGGAAAAACTTGCGCGGCAAGGGGTGACCCCCGCGGCGATTTACGCATTTTCCGTACTCTTCGTTTTTCTGATCCTGGCTGCACTTTACGAGAGCTGGTCGCTGCCGTTCAGCGTACTGCTTGGCACGCCCGTTGCGGTAGCGGGTGCATTTGCGGCGCTCATGCTCTTCCGAATGGATTTTAACATCTATGCGCAAATCGGGCTCACTGTGATCATCGGACTTTCAATCAAGAATGCCATCCTGATTGTTGCATTCGCCAAGAATGAATATGAGAATGGAAAACCTTTGACCGATGCCGCGCTTTCAGGCGCACGCCTCAGACTGCGGCCGATCCTGATGACCTCCTTTGCATTTATCCTCGGCTGCATACCGCTGGCGCTGGCCGGCGGTTCCGGCTCCATTGCCAGACAGGTGATGGGTACCGGCGTCATCGGCGGAATGCTTGCAGCCACCTGTATCGCCATTTTCTTTATTCCGATGATGTTCTGTGCCATCTGGGGAATACGCAAAGGGTGAAAGCATTTTTCAGCTAAAAATATAAATAAATTGGAACCTTTGTATAAAAACCATGTCAATCAGTATAAAGGGATTGGTTTTCTTGGCAGCCATAATGTATACTAATCTGGTAGTAATTGAAAATTGAGGGAGGTTTCTTGCTTGTATTATGCCAAGTATGGTGATTAATTAAATCAGCGCCGATATACAAAACAAAAATAACTCAGGAGAAAGTTAAAATGAAAAAGCTCTTAATCGCGGCCGCAAGTTGCCTGATAGTGTTTGGAACTGCTCAAGTTTACGCGGCGGACGAAACCGCCGGCAAAGACCTGAAAGCCGATTCCTCCAAGGCGGCTAAAGACGCTAAATCGGATAACTCTTCAGATACTTCAGTTGCCAAAAAAGGTAAAGCTCAAACTCTTTGTCCGGTGATGGGCGGAGAAATTGACAAAAATATATACAGTGACGTCAACGGCAAAGGGATTTACGTCTGCTGCAAGGGATGTGTAGGAATGGTCAAAGCCGATCCCGGCAAATACATCAAAATTCTGGAAGACCAGGGCGTTGAAATCGAAAAAGCTCCGGCATCAAGCTCAAAATAGCCGGATATAAACTGCGGGGCGCGGCGGTGAATAAACTTAAACTTAAATACTGGCGGTGGGCCGTTCCTGTGACAGGAATGGCCGCAGTTTTTCTGTCCGGCTGCGTCGGCATCCAGACACAGAGCGAAAAGCAGGCCAGAAGCGATGTTAAGACGCTGTCCGGAACGTATCGTCCGGGCGACCGCAAAGCTGCGCTGCCCGTGCTCGACAGCAATGCCACGCTGGCGACGCTGCTTACTTACGCCATGCTCAACCAGCCGCGGGTGGAAATGGCTTATTACGAATATGCGGCGCAAGTCGAACGCATTACGCTGGCGCGCTCGCTGTCCGACCCGCGGTTCACGTTTCAGATGGACGTTACGAACGTTATCAGCACCATAATGCCCGGACTGATGATTGATATTCCATGGCCGTCCAAGCTCACCGCCCGCGCCGATGTTGCTTCGGCGGTGAGTCAGGCACGGTATTTTGATTATGAGAATGCGGTGCTGCTGACGGCGTTTGAAGTCAAACGCCCGTATTATCAGCTTCATTTTCTCAGCGAACGCCTCCGCCTCAACCGCAAAATGCTGATACTGATGAACGAGGTGGAGGAAATTGCCAGGGCGCAGAATGAATCGGGGAAAATCACCATGCAGGACGTGCTTCGGGCGCAGATTGAACAGGAACGGTTGAAAAATGATATCGCCAACCTTGAGGATTCGCGCAATCCGCTGATGTCCAAGCTGAAAACCGCTTTGGGCATGCCCCCAGGACAACCCAGCCCGCCGATGCCGTCGCGATTCGAGCCGACTAAGCTGGATATAAGTTCCGATCAGCTTTTTGCCGTCGCCATGGCGCAGAATCCGCGGCTCAAGGCAATGGAGGCGGAAGTGCGCGCCGCCGAAGAAGGCATTAATCTGGCCCATAAAAGCCAGTTTCCAGATTTTACTGTCGGTGTCGAGGCGGACGTGAAAGCCGCCCCGATAATGTGGCGGCCTAAGCTGGATGTCACGCTACCCATCTGGCGCGACAAGATCGCGGCGGAAATCGCCGCCGCCCAGGGTGAAAAAGGCGCCGCCGCCGCCAAGCTCACGGCGGAACAGATTCAACTGGCGGTGGAATTCGCCGACAAATCATTCATGTATCGCGAGGCAAGGCGCAATCTGAAACTGCTTACGGACGGCCTGCTGGCGAAAGCGCAGCTCTCGCTTGATGTGGCGCTGTCCGCTTATTCTTCAGGCAGAATCGATTTCATCAATCTGCTTGAAGCCGAACGTGCATTGCTGGGCTTCCAGTTAGCGGAAGTGGATGCGCGTCTGCAATGTGAGCTGGCCCTGGCCGAACTTTCCCTGATCATCGGCCTCCGTCCGCCGGGCGCGCCGATTCCCGGCCCCGCTGACGCCAAACCATTAACCGAGGAAAATAAATCCCATGAACATTAACCGCTTTCTCATTTTGTCGGCTGTTGCTGCTTTGATCGCCGTTGCGGCAGGATGCGGCAAGTCTGAATCATCCAGTCCCGGCGCGGCAGCGAAAGCAGGGAAGCCGAAATATCATTGCCCGATGCATCCGACCTATGTCAGCGACCGTCCCGGCGATTGTCCCATCTGCAATATGAAATTAGTGCCTGTTAAGGACAACGAACAGCCGGCTGCCGCAGGCACCGCTCCTGATCCTGTAAAAAGCGTCAGGCCGGGGCAGTTCTACTGTCCGATGGGAGCTGAATTTATCGGCGATGCGCCCGGACTCTGCCCGAAGTGCGGGATGAAACTTGTTGAGAAAAAGCCGGTTGCAGAGCATGCGGCGCAGGGCAGTCACGGCATGGAAGGACGCGCCAATGTTTTTATTTCGCCGGACAAACGGCAGATGATCGGCATGCGGCTGTCGCCGGTTGAATTGCGGGATCTGTCATTTATTCTCCGCGCCACCGCAAGGGTTGAGCACGACGAAACCAGACTGGCTAGAATCGCCCCGCGTTTCAGCGGATGGATACGCTCGGTAAAGGTCAATTTCACCGGCGCACCCGTGGAGAAAGGCGAACCGTTGTTCATGGTGTACAGTCCTGAGCTTTTTACCGCTGAAAAAGAGTATCTGCTGGCCATGAAAAATTATGATAAACAGAAAGACAGCCCTGACGACGATCAGCGGCAGTCGGCCAAACGTCTTGTGGAGTCCTCGCGCCGCCGGCTGGCGCTGTGGCAGATCAGCGACGAGGAAATCCGTAATCTGGAAACACGCGGTTCGCCCGCTGACGAACTGCTGTTCAGAGCCCCGTTTTCGGGGCATGTGGTCGCCAAGACAGCCGTTGAAGGCAAAGCTTTCATGGCAGGCGAGACTTTATATGAGATCGCCGATCTTTCGCACCTGTGGCTGCGGGCCAGTGTCTTTGAATATGAAATGCCGCTGCTCGCCGTCGGGCAGGATGCCGTCATCAATTTCCCATATCTGGGCAATAAGTCGCTGCCCGCCAAAATCACCTTTATTTATCCGCATATTGACGCTTTGACGCGGCGCGGCGAAATCCGGCTGGAACTGGATAACCCCGGGCATTTACTGCGCCCTGATATGTGGGCCAGCGTCGAAATCAATGTGGTTATGGGCAGAAAACTGACGGTTCCGGCCAGCGCCGTTATTGATACGGGGACCCGTTATGTCGCTTTCGCGGATGGTCAGGACGGTCATTTGGAACCGCGCGAACTGAAAGTGGGCTCCAGGACGGATGATTATTATGAAGTGCTGGACGGGGTCAAAGCAGGTGAGCAGGTGGTCACCCGCGCACTGTTCCTGGTGGATTCCGAAAGCCAGTTGAAGTCCGCCATTTCGGGCATGGGTGAAGCCGGAGAGCATAAGCATTAATTATAAAAAAGCCGACAGGAAATAAAAGTGAAATCCTTGACGACTAAAGACAGCTTCATCGAACGCGTGATCGACTGGAGCGCCCGGAATAAGTTCATGGTCTTCATGCTGGTGGCGGCGCTGACTGTCGGCGGCATATTCTGTATGCGCAACACCCCGCTGGACGCCATTCCCGACCTTACCGACGTGCAGGTTATCGTCTTTACCCAGTGGGAAGGGCGCAGTCCGAACCTGGTTGAAGATCAGATCACTTATCCGATAGTCACCAAACTCATCAGCGCACCCAATGTCCGGGTGGTGCGCGGCTATTCTTTCTTCGGCTATTCCTTTGTGTATGTGATTTTCAAAGACGGCACGGATCTCTACTGGGCGCGTTCCAGAGTGCTGGAATATATGCAGGGGCTGACTGACAGCCTGCCGCCGAATGTCGCTCCGACGCTGGGGCCGGACGCCACCGGCGTGGGGTGGGGCTTCCAGTACGCGCTGGTGGACAGGAGCGGGAAACATGATCTGGCGGAACTGCGTTCGTTCCAGCAATGGCATCTGCGTTACTGGCTTCAGAGCGTCGAAGGCGTCGCCGAGGTGGCAACGGTCGGCGGTTTCGAGAAACAGTATCAGGTTGAGATCGACCCGGACAAGCTGCTGGCCTATAATATTCCCATCACCAAAGTAGTGTCCTCCATCCGCAGCGCCAACAATGACGTGGGCGGACGCGAACTTGAACGCAACGGCACCACCTACCTTGTTCGCGGCAAAGGTTACATAACGTCGCTGGATGATTTGCGCCTGGTCGTGGTCGGCTCCGATAAAGGTACGCCTGTGCTGCTGCGCGATGTGGTCCGCAGCATTGCGTTCGGGCCGGAGATGCGCCGGGGCGCTGGCGAATTCAACGGGGAGGGGGAGGCTACCGGCGGAATCGTGGTGGTGCGCTTCGGGCAGAACGTATTGCAGGTGATTGACCGGGTCAAAGCCAGACTGGAGGAGATCAAGCCGTCGCTGCCGGCAGGCGTGGAGATCGTCACCACCTACGACCGCTCAGACCTCATCAACCGCTCCATCAACACCCTGACGCGAACGCTCATCGAAGAATCGATTATCGTCTCCATCGTCATCATTATTTTTCTGCTGGACTTCGGCGGCGCGGCGCGGGCGATTGTCACGCTGCCGGTGGCCGTCACGCTGGCGTTCATTCCCATGTATTTCATGGGGCTGACGACGAACATCATGTCGCTGGCGGGCATCGCCATCTCCATCGGGGTGCTGTGCGACGAGGCAGTGTCGATGGTCGAGAATGTGCATAAAAAATTGGAGCACGCTCCGTCCGGCCTTGACCGCAAGGCGCGGCAGGAAATCATTATCGGGGCCTGCAAGCAGCTTGGCAAACCGCTCTTTTTCGCCCTGCTGGTCATCACGGTGAGTTTCATGCCGGTGTTCGCGCTGGAATCGCAGGAGGGCCGTCTGTTCAAGCCGCTGGCGTTCACCAAGACTTTTGTGATGGCGTGGGCCGCGTTTCTTTCCATCACCATCGGCCCGGCGCTGATTGTGCTGATGACCGGCGCTAAAGTCATCCCGGAGCATAAGCATCCCATCAGCCGCCTGCTGCATAAAATATACTATCCCTGGGTCAGCATGCTGATGACCCGGCGCATCCTGTCCATTGCCATTGCCATAGTCGCGGTGGCCTCCTCCTACCCCATTTACAAGCAGCTCGGCTCGGAGTTCATGCCGCCGCTTAACGAGGGGACTATCCTCTACATGCCGACTTCGCTGCCGACGATGTCCATCACCGAAGCCACCAGAGTATTGCAGATACAGGACCGCATTATCAAGCAGTTTCCGGAAGTGCTGACGGTGCATGGCAAGGCGGGACGTTCAGAAACCGCCACCGATCCCGCTCCGCTGGAGATGTTCGAGACGGTCGTGCAGTTGAAGCCGGAAAACGAATGGCGTCATGTGCCGCATTCGCGCTGGTATTCCGGCTGGTCGCCGGAGTGGGCGCGGAAGGTATTGCAGAAGATATGGCCTGACACGCGGCCGATGACCTGGGATGAGTTGATCACGGAAATGGACGAGGCGCTGCAGATTCCCGGCATGGTCAACGCCTGGACGATGCCGATCAAAGGCCGTATTGATATGCTCACCACCGGCATCCGCACTCCGGTCGGCATCAAGATATTCGGCCCGGACCTGGACGAAATCCGCAAACTGGGCGAACGCCTCGAAACCGTAATGCGGGAGATCCCCGGCACCCGCAGCGTGTTTGCCGAACGCACCACCGGCGGCTACTATATTGACATAACCCCCAACCGCGCTGAAATCGCCCGCTACGGCTTGAATGTCGAAGACGTTCTCTCGCAGGTGGAGACTTCGATCGGCGGCATGGCGGTTGCCCGCACTATTGAAGGCCGCGAACGGTACACGATCAACGTCCGCTACAGCCGCGAACTGCGCGATGATATC
>CAIJKT010000894.1 GCA_903821255.1 uncultured Lentisphaeria bacterium
CGCGCCTCCATAGTCTCAACAAATTTTCACGAGGCGTAAGTGACATTTACTTATTCCTCAATATTTATCTGAAGAACAATTATGATTTCAAAAACTATCACCAGTTCCGTCAGCATGGACTTGTCCTGAGCTTAACATGCAGTAATTCCGGCTGACTTGCGAATTTTCTCCATCACCGCCACCCGCTGGCGTACACTTTCGGGAGTTATTTCCTGTGCCGCGCCTTCACGAATAGTGCGATATAAACTATTGTAAAGCGTAATGACCTGCTGCACCGCCGGCGGGGCACCGCTGCCGGCATCGGCAGTGCTCTCAGCATGCCACGAATCCTCATGCCAAACCAGCTTTTCATAGTTGTAACTGCGGTCCGGCGTAGATGCCAATTCGACTTTTCGTTCCGGCATGGTAGAAAAATCCACCCATTTCCATTCAAGCTTTGAGCCTGTTCCGTGTAAACCGCCCTTTGAACCGCAAACCAGCCAGCGGTCCTGCGGAAACGGGAATATGCTGCTGAGTTCAATGTCAATAGTAGGATGCCCGGCAGCGTAAATAACCGCCTTGAGATGATCTTCAGCATCACCGCTGCAGAGGCAGCGCCTGGTTTCCGCCCACACCTGCGGCTCTCCTTTGCCGAACAACTCCATCGCATGGTCGATAAGATGCGGCCCGTTGTTGTTAAGTGCACCGCCCCCGCATGAACGCACCGTCTGCCAGTCCCAGCGACGTGAAAAGCCATGCCAGCATATCCGGATCTGGTATATCTCGCCAAGAAGTCCGCTTTCGCATATTTCCTTGACCTTAAGGAAGTCAGGTTCGAAGCGTCGCTGCTGGAAAGGCTGAAGAACTTTACCTGCCGTGCAAGAGGCGGCAATCATCAGGTCAGATTCTGCCAATGTCAAGCCGAAAGGTTTTTCACACAGAACGTGTTTGCCGGATTTCAACGCCCGTAATGCCTGTTCGGTATGACATCGATTGGGGCTTGCGACTACCACCAGCTCAACTTCAGGATTATTTATCAGCTGATCTTCGCTTGCGCTCTGAATTATTCCGAATTCGCCGGCAACAGCAGCCGCACGGTCATGAAGCGGATCATAAATTGTGACAACCTGGAATGTTTCAGACATTTTCTTTATGGCATCAATATGAATACCATAACCACTGCGTCCAAGCCCCAATACCCCTACTTTAATAACTTTTGAATTCGCCGTCATATTTAACATCAGTTTAAATGAACCTTTCTAAAATAAGTTTAAATTAAATGTGCAAAATTATAATATTAATGCATTCTAAAATTAACATCATATTAAATAATAACCAGACTGCAACAAACTTGTCAAGTTTTAAGTTGGTATCGTTGCTGATTTTACTTTTGAGCAACCGCTTGATCTTAATCACGAACTCGGCAATATTGTATTTGACTATTATTCTTTGGCCGGCTCAAAATCGCCTTGTTTGACGTTTACTGTCACAGTAACCTGCTGGTCTTTTTTGACATCAATCGTCTGGTGACATGGCTTATTTTGCCATACTTTGACCATGGCGTTACCTGAGAAAGCTTTCATTTCCGTGGTGATATACATGCCCTTGCAGTTCCATCCGGCTGGAACGCCATTATTTGCGTCTTCAAAGTCGCCATTAGTCAATGTGCCGCCTTCAACGGTAACCATATCATAATACACCCTGTGGATGTTTGAATTCTTCTTGTCCTTATCTCGTGACGAATTACTCATCAGTCTGATATTAACTTGTCCGTCGCTTTCAGGGATGAATGTAAAAGTTGCCTTGATCCACTGGTCGTCAGGCAATTGTGCGGTTTCGCCGGTCAGGCTAAATTTACGAAGCTCTTCTTTGCCCCAGAAAATATTTCCCAAACTGCCGCCTTCCGGTCCGGATACAGGCTTAAGGGCGACATCCTTGCTGCTGATATCAATCC
>CAIJKT010000895.1 GCA_903821255.1 uncultured Lentisphaeria bacterium
AGAATTTTACGTTCAACAAGAAGATGAATATTCCGCGCGAACCGTTTAAACTGATTACCATCGGTGCGCTGAAAAAGAAAAAAGGCATTCACACCATACTTCAGGCGTTGAAGCTTTTGAAAGAGCGCGGCATGAGCTTCACCTACAGAATTATTGGCGAAGGCGAAGAAAGAGATAATCTGGAAGCGCTTGCTACGAGCCTCGGCCTGGATGACTCCGTGATTTTCTGCGGCAATCTTTCCCGGCAGAAAACGATTAATGAGTTGCGAGTTTCCGATCTTTTTGTCATTGCGTCAGAAATTACCCCTGACGGCGACCGGGATTCAATTCCCATGGCGATTCTGGAAAGCATGGCGCTGGGGGTGCCGGTAGTTGCAACCAGGATCACCGGTGTTCAGGAAGTCATTGAAGACGAAGAGACCGGCATACTGGTGCCGCCGTCTGATCCGGCGCAACTGGCCGATGCTTGTGAATCCATGCTCAAAGATACTGAGAACAGGCAGTTGATAATTGTCAAGGCCAGGCTTTTTGTTGAAGGAAGCTGCGATCTGCTGATTCAGACCAGGCGTTTGTCTGAGTTCCTGCAGGAAAGCGGGATGATTTAAACCGGCCTATTCCAGGCCAAGCAGTTCCGCCGCGTTCTTGTAAAAAATCTTTTCCTGCGCATCCTGCGGCAGCGGCAGTTTTTTGATAAATTGTACTGCTTCCGCCTGATTCCGCCAGGGGCTGTCGGAACCGAAAAGTATTCTCTCCGGCCCATGCCTCAGGATGATATCGGCAGTTCTTTCCGGAGTCAGATAACCGGAAATAAACGCGGTGTCAAAATAAACCGGCAATCCGACCAGATGTTTATCCACCTCATCCCACATTCCCCATGAGCCCATATGTGCCAGAATCAGTTTCAATTCAGGGAAGCGCCGGTGAAAATCCGCCAGTTCAGCGGGATCGCTGCGAAACGGCGCTTCAAAGTTGATGTCAGCGCCGGCATGAGTGATAACAAAAATCCCGCAATCGCTGCAAGCCTGCCAGATCGGATCAAGCCGGCGTTCGGAGAAACGGAAATTCTGATATTCCGGATGTACTTTAATTCCTTTAAGTCCCAGTCCGGCTATCCAGCGGATCACCTTTTCCGGTTCCGGCGTGTCCGGGTGAATCGAGCCGGTTAAAATCACCGGCAGCTTATTGTGCAGCGCCGCCCAGCGGTTGACGCCATGAACATTCTCCGCAGTATTGGCGAGCGGCAATCCGACCGAAATATCAATTCCGGCATTGCGCATGGAGATAATCAGGCCGTTCAATGTGCCATCGGTGCAAGGAATCATGCCGGGGATTCCGGCAACGGCAGACAGTGCTTTTTCGGCTATTTTTTCCGGATAGAAGTGAGTATGAAAGTCAACAATCATTCCGGACTCAGGGCTGTATTACTTTCTGCAGCCATTCCACATTGGGGAAATAGTCCTTAAAGAAAGAGGTCATCATGACCTCGAGACCGCGTTCGCCAATTTCCCAGTCCAATGCTTCATCGCCGAGCACTTTTTTGATATTGGACTGGTCGAAAATAATATCTGAGGAGAAATAAGGCAGGAGATCGCCAAGGAATCTGGACAGCAGTTTTTCATCCATACTTTCATCCGGCCTGACCGGAGCAATCAAAACGCCGCCGATCTTGAGCACTTTGCATATCATCTGGTCAATCTGCAATGTGCTTACCGGACTGTTGCCGGTAATATGGAATGTTTCATTGCATACCGGTTTTTGAAAAAGTGCGGTAATGGTTTTCTGCACATAGTCAATCGGGACAAAATAAACATGTTCAGACGGAATCGCTTTGAATCTGACATGCAGATCCACCCATTCCAGCGGGTTAAGTTTGAGTTTGGCGCAACGATGCTTTTTAAGTTTAGCCATGAACTCCAGAATTCTGTAGAAAGCCAGCGGCTTTCTGATTCTGCCGTCAGAGAGGCGGCCGGTGATGATTGACGGGCGGTAGATCGTAAATGGAATCCCCGAATTTCTCACCAGCGACTCTGCTTCAAACTTACTTTTTTCATATGAATTATTGAATCCGGAATTAATGGGGTCATTTTCCATTGCGCGGCCCTTAAGCCGTCCGGCGACGTAGGCCGTGCTGACATAATGAAATTCTTTGACCTGCAATAATTTGGCGAGCCTGACCATTCGCTCGGTGCCGCTGTAATTGATGCGGTATGTTTTGCCGTCAAGATCTTTGCCCAGGTTGACGTCAGCGGCGCAATGAAAAATAATACTTACGCCCTGAAGCATTTCATCGGCGGCCATTTCCTGCGGGTCGAGATTTACAACATCGCCTTCGATCACTTCTATGGATTTCAGAATGTCCTGAGCTATTTCCGGACACCCGTCAAATTTGCATTGATCAGTAATAATGTCTTCAACTCTTTTCTCCGCGCTTCTTACCGCGCCTTTTCTTACCAGAGTGACAATTTTAATATCTTTTCGCTTTTGAAGCAAGGCGACTGTAAATGCGCTTCCGACCAAACCGGTAATGCCTGTCAAAAAGATCTTTATCATTATATCCCCAATACAATAAATTTATTCAATACGATATTTAATCACCACGGCAATCTCACAGGCCCCGTTGTTCCTATAGTTGAGAAACCAGCAATTGTGTATACTGTAAGACTTTTCAGGGATAATTCAATCCGCTGAGTGAATTATTTATGAATATTATGCAATTTATACATGGAAAACATATATGGCATTTGCAATGGATATTACTTTGTATTACTTTAGAAGAACAAGCGGTGCCAACCACATAATCTATGGAGCAGTGCAGTATTATGGATAAAAGTACTCAAAACGAGATAATTACTTTTAAGGTGGATGAAACGATTAAAAATGCCATGAAAGGTATTGCCAATCGCTCAGACTTCATCCGTTCGGCAATTCTTACCGCGCTTAATAACACCTGTCCGCTCTGTCATGGCAGCGGCATTTTGACCCCGCATCAGCATAAACACTGGGAAGAGTTTACCAGACACCATCCGCTGGTGGATTGCGATCAGTGCAAAGCCGGGCATTTTACCTGCGAATTCAGCCATCAAGAACACCATAAAGAGGAGTAGGATATGAAAAATATTGCAGTACTGATCATGGCTTCCCTGATATTGACGATGTTCTCTGCCGGCTGTTCTGACAATACCCCGTCGCCGGGCAGTGAGCAGGGTAATAAAAAGCTGATTACATGTTCCGCCATTGGACCGGTGGCGTTTATCGCCGGCGAAATAGGCGGCGACAAGATCATGTCCAAATCTCTTATCCCGCAGGATAAAAGTGTGCATTCGTATCTTCCAACTCCGAAAGACGTTAATGACATGCAGCAGGCAAAATTGTTTTTCGCAGTTGGAATTCCGCTGGAGGAGCAGGTGCTTAAACATATTCTGGAAAGCAGTAAGATCCCGGTAATAAACTCTGCGGAAGGCGTCAAACGGATGGCGCTGTCGGAAGACAGCAAGGAATTTGAGAAACACGGTCATGAAAGCGAAGGAGGCGGTGAACACCATCACGCCGCTGACGAAGACCAGTATCAGGACGTTCATGTCTGGTTATCTCCGGCGAACAATCTGATAATAGCCGGGAATATCTGTAAAGCGCTGCAGGCCGCCGATCCGGCCAATGCCGCCTATTATGCCGCCAATCTAAAAAACTTCACTGAGAAATTACAGGTTCTGGACGAGCGGCTGAAAAATATGCTTGCCCCTTATAAAGGCAAAAAATTCCTGGTTTATCATCCGGCATTCGGCTATTTCGGCAATCACTACGGACTGATTCAGGAAGCCGTGGAAACCGGCGGCAAGAGTCCGTCTCCCAAACATCTGGAGCTGCTGATTAACGAAGCCAGAAAAGACAACATAAAAATAATCTTCGTTCAGCCTCAATTCAATGAAAAATACGCGGATGTGGTTGCCAAGGCTGTCGGCGCGAAAATTGTAAGAATCGATCCCCAGGCGCCGAATGTGCTGGAAAATTACAACTATATAGCTGCCGAACTGGCCCGCTCCCTGGATACTAAACCGAAAGGGAATTAACCTGTGAAAGACAAAGGCTCTGACATCATTGTTATTAATGACCTGAGTTTTGCCTATGAATCGGGCAATCCGGTACTGGAAAACGTCAATCTGAATTTCCGGGAATTGGAGACTGCCTGCATCGTCGGGCCTAACGGCGGCGGCAAAAGCACGCTGCTGTACCTGATTCTCGGGTTGATCCGTCCGACCGGCGGGCAGATCAAGGTTTTCGGCAGCGACCCGGAAAAAGCCAGGATGAAGATCGGTTACATGCCGCAGTTTGCCAATCTGGACAGCGATTTCCCGGTAAATGTCATGGACGTCGTCCTGATGGGCAGGCTTTCAAAAAACTTCTTCGGACGTTACTCTGCCGTTGACCGTAAACTCGCAATCGAAGCAATGGAGGAAATGGCGGTCGCGGATCTGGCCAGAAGGCCTTTCTCGGAACTTTCCGGAGGACAGCGGCAGCGGGTATTGATTGCCCGCGCACTGGCTTGCAACCCGCAGTTGCTGCTGCTGGATGAACCGACCGCGAATGTGGACCCGTGCATTCAGGAGCAATTTTACGAAACGATGAAGGCGCTGAATAACCGGATGTCAATTTTGCTGGTTTCGCATGATCTGGGCTTCGTCTCACAGCGGATTGACAGTGTGATCTGTGTGAACCGCAAAGTCCAGGTGCATCCCACCAATGATCTTTCCGGCAGCATGATCCGGGACATATACGGTTATGATGTGAGCATGATCCGCCATGATCACCGCTGCTCGGAAGGAGGGCATCGCCATGCTTGATTTTATACAACAGCTCGCTAATCCCAGTATGTCATTCCTGCTTTACGCTTTCCTCACCGGCGCAGTCGCCAGCGTGGCATTCGGAATCATCGGAACTTATGTGGTAACCCGGCGGATTACCGCCATTGCCGGCGCGATTGCGCATTGCGTCCTCGGCGGCATCGGGATTGCGTTATACCTTAAACTGAATTATCAGCTTGCCTGGTGCACACCCATGGTCGGCGCCATCGTATCGGCGCTGTTTTCCGCTATTATCATCGGCCTGGTCAGCATGTACGCCAAGGAGCGGGAAGACACCGTGATCGGGGCGATCTGGGCTATCGGGATGGCTATCGGCTTGCTGTTTCTCGCGAAAACTCCCGGCTATATTGATTTGCACAGCTACCTTTTCGGGAATATCCTGCTGGTCAATGCCGACGATTTCAAGGTGACGCTGATTCTGGATGTTGTGGTATTGGTTCCGGCAATACTTCTGTTCAATAATTTTCTGGCGGTATGTTTTGACAGCCGTTTTGCCGAACTCAGGGGGATGCGCATCAAATTGACCTACCTGCTTTTGTTGTGCATGACCGCCATGACAATCGTTCTGATGGTAACGATTGTCGGGATCATCATGGTAATTGCGCTGCTGACGCTGCCTGCTGCCGTCGCCGGATATTTCACCCGGCGGATGTGGTCGATGATGTCACTGGCGATACTGCTCAGCCTGGTGTTCACATCCAGCGGCCTGATCGTCAGTTACAAGTGCGATCTGCCGTCCGGCCCGATTATCGTTGTCATTGCGGGCGGATGTTATGTTCTGACCGTGCTTTACCGGCTGGCGGTAAAGCGTTTCTTCAGAAAATGACAATATCCGGCTGGATTCATCCCTGACCGATACCTGTGCCTGCCTCAAACGGAAAAGGTTTTTAATATAAACCGGTTTCAAAGGGTTGAAAAAGATGAGTTTTCAGTTAAGTTTTACCGTTACCTTTTAATTCGGATTTATAATTTTTAATGAATATACGGCAATAGTAAAATTATGCGTAAAACTTTTAAATATACAGTAATGACAGTTTCAATAGCATCGGTTGCGGCAATGCTGGTTTCGCTTTCCGCCTGCAACCGGACATCATCAATGACCACCACTGAACTGCTGGATCAGGCGACAAGTGCGGCCCAGGGCGGCAAATGGAACACAACCCTTAAATTCGTCAAGGTGGCGGTCGAACGTGAACCGGCCAATGCTCCGGCATTCATCCTGCTGGCCATGGCTTATGAAAATACCGGGAAGAATGAACAGGCCATTGAGGCCGCACGGAAAGCCGTCAAGCTGGAGCCGGACAATTTCCTGGCGCAATATACTCTCGGACGGCTCTATGCCATTGACCAGAATAAACTCCAGGACGCGGTGGAACCGCTGCTCAGGGCGCTGAAACTCAGGCCCGGCGATTCTGATACGCTCCTGCTGCTGGCGGACTGCTGCCAGAAACTGAATCTGCCTAAAACGCCCGATTACTACAACCTGATTGTTGCTCTGCCGGCTTTTAAAAACCGTCATGAACCGTGGAATCAACTGGGCGTCTATTATGCCGAAAAAGGCAATTTGCGCAATGCCGCCGCCTGTTTTAAACAGGCTTACGCCATTGCCCCTGAAAATCATATGGTACTGTTGAATTTCGGTATCTTCTTTGATAAATACCTGAGACAGTCTGAGCGTGCGTTGAAGTATTATCAGAGATATATGGATATTACAGCTAAAAATCCGGAAATGGAACAGAAAAAACAGGAAATTAAAGCCAGGATCAAGGATTTGACCGGCAAATAAGCCTGCGCCTTATCATCCGGACTCCTGCCTGCTGCTTTTTTAATGCTCAAACCGGCTGATCCGAGTTACAATTAAATTTTGCGGTACATCTGATTATGAATAGAGCAATCTCTGATGAAATAGTTGACGAAATCCGCACCCGGTGCAATATCGTTGATATTATCGGAAGCTATATTCCGGTAAAAAAGGCCGGGCATGGCACCTGGAAAGCCCTGTGCCCGTTCCACCAGGAAAAGACCCCTTCATTCAACATCAATGAACAGCGCCAGCATTATCACTGTTTCGGCTGCGGCAAAGGCGGCGACGTATTTAACTTCGTCATGGAGCGCGAAGGCGTTGACTTCCCTAATGCCGTTCATCTGCTGGCCTCCAGATGCTCAGTTGTCATCCCCGAAAAAACTTACACCAATCCGGATGAACGCCGGCAGGCGCAGGAGCGCACCAATCAGCGCGAACGGATTTACGCCATCAATGAAGAATTTGCCGCCTGGTATGCCGCGCAACTGCATGAACACCCGGAATCGCCGGTCGCGCAGTATTTGCTGACCCGCGGCATACCGGACGATATCGCCGCCGGTTTCCGCATCGGCGCCGCTCCGGACAGTTGGGACTCCTCCCGCAATCACGGCCTTTCGCTGGGCTTTTCCGATGCCGAACTGCTTGAATCCGGCATTATAACTTCAAATGAAAGCAGCGGCAAGCTTTATGACCGGTTCCGCAACCGCCTGATTTTCCCGATCTGGAACGAACAGGGCAAAGTAGTCGCGTTCAGCGCCAGGACTATCGAAAAGAATCCGGAGGGCGCAAAATACGTCAACAGCCCGGAGACGCCGGTTTTCAAAAAGGGCAATATCCTCTATGCGCTGCCCCTGGCCAGACAGGAAATCCAGAAGCTCGGCTTTGTCATTCTCTGCGAAGGGCAGCTTGATGTCATCGCCATGCACCGCGCCGGGTTCTGCAATGCCGTCGCGCCGCAGGGAACCGCTTTCACCGACGAACAGGCCAGAATCCTGAAGCGCTACACTGATAAACTCTATATTTCCTTTGATTCCGACTCCGCCGGTATTAAAGCCGCGGTCCGTGCGCTGGAAATCGTCCTGCCGATGGACTTCGAAGTGAAGATCATCCAGTTCCCCGCCGGCCGCGACCCGGACGAGATTTTCCGTGATTCCGGACGCGAAGGCTTGAAACTCATGGTCGATGACGCGGTTGACTTCTTTGACTTCCTCTGCCGTCAAATCCTCAGCCAGTTTGATCAGACCACCCCGTTCGGCAAAAGCCGTTCAGTCGCCGAAGCGATTCCGTTTATCCGGAAGATATCCCAGCCGGTGGCGCGTGACCTTTATATCCAGAAACTGGCGGCCATGCTCAACGTCAAACCGGACACCATCTATCAGGAACTCAACAAGATCCGCCAGAACGAATCTTCCGCATTCAGGAGCATTGTCAAACCTTCCGCGGGCAATGCGCAACCCGCCGCCGATGCTCCGCCGGGGGAGCAGCTCATTGATCAGCCGGCGGATATTATCCATGCCGAGGAAACCCTGCTGGCATTGGCGCTGAATTTTGAGGACGTATGCCTGCGCCTTTCTGAAGAACTGTCAACTGAAATGATCAGCCGGACGTCTATCGGCAAAGCGCTGAACGAACTTATAAAGTTGACAATCAACGGCGAATGGAGCAGCGCCAACGCCAGCCTGTCCAAAATAAACAGCGAGAGCTCGGACGCAAGACTGAGCATGTTTCTGGCGGCCCCCGAATTCAGCATGGATCTGATCGGCTCCAAGCAAAGCATGGCTTTGACCAAAGACCTGTCCAGAAAGGACGCCAATAAAAACAAAGCCGTATCAGACAATATCGCCACGATAAAAAAATATTTCTGCGAGAAGCAGAGAACTGAACTTATGTCCCGCCTTCGCATCGCCTCCACTCCTGAAGAAAAACAGGAGCTGCTGAAACAGCTTAACGCGGTAATCATGCCGCTGTCAACGCATCCGCCGCGCAAGGCGTGAAGCATGCGGCAAATCAGCATTCCGGAGAGTTTAGAGCCCCGTTGAGCATAATGTTTTTCATTTTTCATAACCAACTCCGATACTTTGGAGTGCCGTTGAGCATAATGTTTTTCAACTTTATGGACATTGGGGACAATCCTTTTACATAATCATTCCGAGGATTTAGAGACTCGCTGAACAGAGGTATTATCAGATTCTTCGAAGTCCGCTTCTGCTTTGACAATCCCATTACTCCCATTACTCCCATTACTCCCATTACTCCCATCATTCCCATTATTCCCATTGCTCCATTTTGG
>CAIJKT010000896.1 GCA_903821255.1 uncultured Lentisphaeria bacterium
CCACAAACCATGACGTCGCCAAACGCTTTCCAGTTCTTGTCATGGTCGGCTGTAAAAAGTGCTTTGGTATATCTTCAAATTCTATTTTTTTGAGTGAACGGCGAATAAGAGTCTGAACTACTGGTTTGAAAGACAGAATATCTCTCAAGGCTTGCTTCTTTCGTTCGTATTCACATTTGTTTAAGTGATGTATTATCCATGATTCAGAAGATGCGGGTTCCGATTCTAAACTATTCTCAACTCCAAAGTAAACATGTATTGCCATCTCAAACAAGATAGTCATGTAATGGAGAGATTTGTAACGCTCTTCGTCGAAAAGATAGGTTAGCCGATGAATATTATTTTCTGAGTCGTGATCGTGAGAACCCTCATTTAACTTTTCACGTTCTACAAGATTGGTAATTCTTGAAAACAGATTTTCGCCATCTGTTTCCGTGAGTTCAATATAATGTTTTAATTTTCTCTGCTCTTTCCATTTATTCAGCCATTTTTTATTTTTTTTTGTATCATCATGAACCACAAGCAAGCAACTGTTATCATTCTTTAGATTGATTTTGAGATCATTTTCCCCGTCGTTTTCATGAAGTACTTTTTTTGTAAGCAATTTTCCTTCAACGCAAAACAAATTTATTACCGGATATGCTTTCAAAAAATCGGGAAATTCATCTGTAAGAGTCGCATCAGACTTATAAATTGTAAGGTAATTACCAGATAACATCGAACGAATCCTCGGCGGCGTATCTGCGGATATAAATTCCGTGAGATTGGGAATTTCAAATAGCTCGTTGAAAATTGTGTTTTTTAACCGTCTGCGGTCCTTGTCTTCCATGTTTTTAGGCAATAAGAACAAACGAACTTCGAGTTTATTCGGCAATGCTAATGGATACGACTCTACAGTATTCCGTTTCAAATCATCGTAGATATTCTCGGGCCGATATCCGTATTGGTCGTGCAAAAGCTGGCTTTTTTGCCCCAGCAAGATAACCCCCAGATATTCTTGCAGCATTGAAATCATCATTTTGCTGTGAGAATTATATTTAACGAGGTTATTGTGCAAATGCTCAAAAACTTTATTTTCATCGTTGGAATTAATTCCTGACTTTGCTTCGGACATGCACGGCGGTAATTCAAAAACTTTAGATATATTTTCCCATTTATTAGTAAGGCGAACACAGCCGCATTGCAAAATAGTTAGTCCTAAAAAAGCATCCCAAGTTTGCTTGCGTAATTTTACCGCGCCACCGAGGGAATGCTTTAATTGGTCAATGTTGTTATTGATTTTATTTTTCAGTTCATAATATATTTTTTCAGCACCATTCAAATCATTGGCAATTTTTTTTAAACGAAACAAGCAATTTATTTTGAAGGACATGCACGGCATCTCATGTTTTCCCAATCGAAACAATGGTTTTAGAGGCAACATATATTTCCTATCAACATTGTTCCAAAAAGAAATAATTGAGAGTGGGGCTGAGGAGGCATACTTATGCTTATGAAGGAACGTTTTAAGTATATCGCATCCTTGACATAGGCCAGGGCGGTCTACAAGCCCACAAAGGAAATAAAATATAGCTGCCTCGCGAATGGTTTTTTTATCAATCGTTTTCCTTCCCATATAAATTCTCCGGTACATTTGTCAGGACTATTTGGCTTTATAAAAAAAACAAATTTTTATTTTTTGCGATTTTTATAAAACCTTCATTAATTATTACGTAATATACAATATAATTTATCGCATTCTCTATTAAAAGCAAATTATTTTTATCACTTTCAAGAAATTATTGAATAAATAATACGTTATATTTGTGTTTTAAATAATTGTAATATGTTCTAGTTGTTTGATTTATGGTTGATTTATTCCTGTTATAAACTATATTATTAAAATAACAAGAAATGGTGTTGCTTGGGTATCCCGTTGCTCGTTACGGTCATCGGCGTTGAACATAACAATTTCCGCCACTTGTTTAAAATTTTAAAAGTATGGAGGTCATGTTTATGGTATAATAAACAATCCCAAACAGAACAATGTGCGTTCTGGAAGGAATGAGGATGTCCTGATCCTATCAGATAACGCTTCTTGCTAGGCAAGAGGATTAAAATCGGCAAGAATTTAGACAAACCATGATGAACAAGACAAAAGTCTGGTTCGCAAGGGATTATTACTTATGGAAAAATTAATTATGAATATTTCAAAACAGGCTGGCCGGAAACAGCATTTAACATTCCGTAACACCGGCGTTACGGACAGGAATAGATATTATGGAACAACGCTTAATTTTAGCTTTCGAAGCGCTCTTGGATAATGCTTCAGAAGTAAGCCTAGAACAGAGAAATAAAATATTGGCTGCTTGTAAATCCGTGCCGAAAAAACGCCGGTTGATAAAACGCAAAGAAGCCATTCAAATCTTGGGTATTTCAGCTCCCACATTGTTGAAATTTATTCGAGCTGGGAAAATAGATGTTTATAAGCTTTCACAGCGCAAGTGCCGATTTGACCTTGATCAAATTGAAACGATTGCGAACGGAGGCGAATGAGTATGGATCACTATGGCATGAAAGAGGTCCCAGAAGAAATGAAAAATGTTCCGGATGAAATTAAACAATGCCTGGCCGCCGCTGAAAAAGGCGATGCGGAAGCCCAGTATCAGGCAGCCTTGTTTTATGAGGGAATAGCCCAGGATTTGCCGTTGAGTCTCCAACACTACATAAAAGCGGAAGAGGCCCGATATGGACGCGACGAATTCTTTTTTGAAAACGATGAACACGAAGAAATCATCGTTCAAGATATAGACGCTGCAATGGCGCTATACCGAAAGGCCGCGGCGCAGGGCCATGCGCCTGCGCAATACAGGCTTGCAAGACTATTAAATGCCGAGGCGGCAAACTGGTATCGCGAAGCGGCGATACAGGCGGGGCATCGGGGCGCTATGAAAAGCATCGGGGTTTGCCTGTTTAATGGGATCGGCGTAATTAGAGATGAGGGGCAAGCTATGAGGTGGTGGAGAGACGCTGAGGAGGTGCGGGTCGCAGAATCGGGCATGTGCCGTTGCGACGATATGATGATGCATAGCAAGGCTTATGCGCAAATGCAGAAAAAAACTAAACAATAAATGAAAACCGTGATTGTCTGAACCGCAGGCAATCGCGGGCTCATTCAAAAAAAATAATCAGGAGATTACAAAAAATGAAAACAGCTCTCGCAAATGATCTGCTCGAAAAGCAAGCGAAAGGAAAAACTTATGAAAACAGATGACCTCATAGCCCTTGAACTACCAATGCCGGCTGCCCCAGAGCCAACACTGTCCATCTCCGTCAGTCAGACAGAAGACGGGAAGGTTCATGAGCTGGCGCAGAATGGCACCATCGATGCCAGGAGGATATCGTGTTTGATTTAGTCAGAACTGATTCTGTTGCGGGGAACTCCAATATGAAGGATATCATTCCAGCAAGCCAACGGTTAGTTGGTTTGCTGGGTGTCTGTCCCAGCGAATCCGACATCATCAAAATTATCACGCCTCCTTTCGGGATAACATATACTCCCGATATATTTGCTATTCGGGAAATCGTCCGGAGGCTTCATCAAATTTATATAACTGAAGCCAAAACTTTTTCTCTTGATGTTTCAAAATTGCTGACGGAAGTCATTCCTATTGATTTCATGCGAGAGAACAGCTTCTTTTACGAGCAAATTCTGAAGCAGGAATGTGGATATATAGTTTCCCTGCCACTCAATGAAACCAGCGATATTTGGACAGTCCTCGGAATGCTTGTTCGCTGGAAACAGAATCCGCAGTTGCCTCATTTTGCCCCTATCGGAGTTGCATTACTTATGAATCTCCTTCTGCGTTTTGTCATTGCCGGTCAGCAGTATCGTTATAAGTTTGATGAACTGCTCCGAATATGGATTTATACTTCCCCTTGGACTGTTATTGAAGAAACCTGTTATTTTGTTTCGCAAATAGCAGAGGTAATAAATGAGCACTGAAGCAATTATTACAAACTTAAATTTTAATTCATTTTTTATGTTCGACTGCAAGCGGCAGGCATCGAACAATGTCATACTGGCATCCAGAGTCAACCAAGCGCTCTGTGATGAAGCGGAAGCCGGTCGGGCTCACGGCGGAACGTCCATTGATGGAGATTGTCTGATAATTGACGGCAGCGGAATAAGAATTCACTTGAATTTTGCTTATCGGCTCGGTTGCGGACTCATTTTCCCAGGCAATCCATTTGATTTTTTCCATGACGGCGAACCGCTGATCGAAGATCGAAATGTTGATTTTCGTGGTATACCTTCAAATTCACCTCTCAACGGGCAATTCCCGTGGAATACACCGAACATCTACTTGCGGGCATCAGTATTTCACCTGCTTCCTTTCAACCAATATGACCCATTGAGTTTCAATTTCATCGAATATCAACAGGCCGAGGCGCTGGGCGGGGCTTGGGGGCTTTCCGGAAACGTGGGCGACAAAAACCGCATTAATGAAGGGAACTGGCATCTGGACGATTCGCTACTGACAACGCGAGGCGACATCAATAGCGCTAACTATTTCGTGTGCGATGACAGGAATATCCCTCAATATGTAATTGAATTACTACCTACCACAATGGGGACTTTGTTATTGCCGTATCGCTATTTGAAGCGTCAAGGTTTTATCGGGCCGCGCCGGGTGTTTTTCGCCCCGGAAGAGAATATCGCAATTTGGGGAGCGGAAAAGATAGCGCAACCGCATATTACCGATGTCATTCTTTGTTTTGATCCAGCCATCATGTTTGCAATTTTTCCGAATGCCATTGCTCCCGGATGCATCCCCGGCGGAGCAAGCGCCGTAGACAAAAGTAATTTTGCTCCATTTCGGGGGAAGCGTGTATGGTTAACGCTTCTTAACGCGTTTGATAAGGAAGAGGTCAAATATATAATTAGGTGTGTCGCCCAGTTACGTAAAAAGCGGATTTCGGTAAGTTGTATTAGATTGATCGGAAATATGAGCTTTGGATATCTCGACCTGCAAGGTAAACGTTTTCACGGTTACAGGTTAGACAACTGTCGAGTTGAAGAACTATTATTATCGGAGCTCTGTAAATTGGCGGAACAGCATGATATTTTTGTTCCAGAAGAACTGAAGGCGGATTATCTCGGGGATATTACCGCAACCGTGAACGCACACAAAGCGGTACCGGTTATCGCCGGATTATTCAGTTTGGGCGACAGCGTATTGCTGGAAATCCAAGATGAGTTTATCGTGTCGATGTTGATTGCACATTGGGCTCGGTCTATAAACTCCGGTACCGCCATTTTCCCAGGACTTTGGGAGAATGGTCTTTTTGCGTCGGTAGTCTTTGTCGATCATCCGACGGATATAGTCGCCGGCTATCTGCGTAATTCCGGGGTCCGTATCTGCGATAGCCGCTTTATGGATGCTTCGCCGGAGGAGTGGCTCAACGTTTTCCAGGGCGTTATCGGGACGGCACAAGTCGTGTTTTTCACTGGTTATGAGGTATGGGCACAATCTACGGTATTTCTCGAAGCCATTCACTGGTGCCGCCGCAATCGTAAAGCTGTCATCATCCTGCCGACGGGGGACGATTCCGTGCTACTGAAAAAGGTCCGTCACATGACGTCAAAGGTCATTTCGGCAAGCAGGATTGACGGTAATAACGGAGTAAATGTGGGTATATCAGCCCAAGGCATTGCATCAGTCGCGGCAACATTCAGCTCCAATGGTGAGTGTCTAAGCGCCAAGGCTCTCTCTACAGACCAGGAAGAACAAGTGGTTAATCACCAAGTGATTCCATCAATGCCGTATGACACAAAACGATTAAAAGATTTGACTGAATTGCCGCCAGAAAAGAAATTAGCCGCCATTGCGGAACGAAATAAAATTGCTCAAGTAAACTTGCTTGACAGTTGAGAACTATGTAATCTCAAGCATCTATCAACATAAGGAGAATGAGATGATTACGGATAATATATTGAAAGAAGTTGTTAGTCGCTACGGCAGGCTGTTCGACGTTGGCGAAAAAGGCCAGATGGTTTATTTTAACAGCCATGGCTTTGCCGAACTGTCCCGTCGTGATTCCAATCCCGTTTATATTCCAGCAGAGAAGAAGTTTTTTCATTATGATACCCAGACTGGTTTGTGGCGCAATCAAAGCGAACATGCAATGTTCAGTCACATCGGTCTCTTCCTTCACGGGTGTGCGGAATTTTTTCACCAGCCCGCAATTGAAACTAAGCGGAAAATCAGTATTATCCGAGAAATTCTGACTTTTTTAAAGGAATTAGCTGCCGAACCGAAGTTTTTCGACAAATCAGGGAGAATTTTCATCCACTGCCTTAATGGTGTATTGGAATTCAATACTGAAACCAAGCTCTGGGAACTGAAACCATTCTACCCTGACTATCGCAGCAGAAGCCGCGTGGAAATTGCTTTTGATCCGATGGCGGAGTGTCCTCATTTTTTGCACGAATTGCTATATAACCTGATCGAATTCGATGACCTCGATTTAATTCAACGCTACGCCGGTCAATGTCTGCTCAGTCAGAATATCACCCAAAAGTTATTGCTAATTACCGGGTCAGGCGGCAGCGGGAAAGGCGTAATAGTCCGGATTATCGAAGCAATCGTAGGTCCAGAAAATTGCTCGCAAATTCGCCCCGATCATATTTCCGGACGTTTTGAGCTGGGCTTTTTCCTGGATAAAAATCTGTTGAGCGGACGGGAATCCACTACTTCGTTTTTCACCGCCAAAGGCATGAGTATCATCAAATCGTTGGTTGGTGACGATGATTTGCGGATAGAGCATAAAATGTCCAATGAGCATGAAATCATCCGCGGCAAATACAATCTGATCATTGTGGGCAATCCGACTCCAACGTTGAAATTCGAAAGCGAGGAAGACAAGGGCGCATGGCGGCGGCGGATTCGCTGGATAAGATGTAAAAAATTCATCCCTCCCGCAGTCAAACGAGATTTTGCCGAAACCCTGCTGCAAGAAGAGGGTCCGGGCATTCTGAACTGGATGTTGTCTGGGGCCAGAGAGTTGCTGCTGTCCGATAACCGAGAGATGTCGTGCAACGCGGTTCAAACCGCTCGGCTAGACTATCTGTTTGGTTCGGCGGAACCGCTGAAGTTGTTTCTCATATCCTGTGTTGAAGCGAATCGTGGAACGACGATTACCAGCGATGAAATGTTCGGGGCATTTACCGACTTCTGCAAAATGATGGAGTGGTCTTTATGGAATCAGCGTGAATTCCAAAATAAGATTCCAGATGCCATGCTTTGCTGCTTTCAAGCTTCGCTCCGCCGGGATGTCCAGCGCAATCGCCTGACAGATGGTAAAACGACAAATCGTGCCGGATTTTTCCATGTCAGGTTCAAACGCTGAATCAAGAAAATCTGTATGTTCTGTATGTTCTGTATGGAAAAGGGAGTATTCCCGGCTTAAAGTCAGTTATCTCCGGTAAAACAAAATGGAAAAATCGCGGGGGCATGGGTAATTATATCCATAGCCCCGTCTTGTGCCCCTGCTATAATTATTCAAAAGTATTGGATAATTTCTCTGTTTAGTCAGATTTGTTAATATTTGTAAAGCGTTTATGGTAACTATATTATAAGTGTACTAAATCAGAAATCATGCCCCCTTTAATAACACCGACGTGTATCGCGAAACATCATAGAAGTATCCATCGCTCCGGTCCCGGACAAGTAGGTAATATAAAGAGTATTACTACAA
>CAIJKT010000897.1 GCA_903821255.1 uncultured Lentisphaeria bacterium
ATAACGGCAACAGTTTTACCGCTGAGATAGCGTAAGTTTGCGTCTTTGTCGTGAAGAATTTTCATTTTTGTCTCCTTAGAAAATCTTACTGTTTATTTACTAAATTGTTGAAAAACAACAGAAAACACGGAAGATTCAATATAATTTTACCGCGCTTGTTTTCAAGCGGCGTTACGCAAATATCCGAAAATTATTCACCTCGCAGTCAGTGTTTTACGAAAGGCGTGATACTCAAATTGCATTCGGGGCGCAACCCGATGAATCAAATTTGAACTGAACAGGCAATATCTGTATAATAGTGTACTTTTTTTAAAGATTAGCATAATTTATTTATAAATAATAGGATATAATGATATATATATAGCAGATATTATTGAAAGGGAAAAATCATGGAATGGAATATCGAAAGAAATCAACCGTGCTGGCCTGAAGTGATGGAACGCTTTGAGGCATGGTGGAAACGGTCGAGTTGCGGACGCCCGCTGATGAACGTTATTGCGCGGCGCGAGGAGCACTGCGCCTTGTTGACCCCGCCGCCGCAGAGCAATGAACAGCATCATATTGACCCGGAATACAATGTCGCCAGGTATCGTGATTTTATCAGCAGCCATTATTTCATGGCAGACGCGTTTCCGAATACCAACGTGAATATCGGGCCGGGCTCACTGGCGGTATATCTCGGCTCGGAACCGGTGTTCGAACCGGGAACGGTATGGTTCCAGCCGTGTATTAAAGACTGGGCGTCGCTGGAGCTTGAATTTGATGAGAATAATTACTGGTTCAAAAGACATATTGCAGCCATCAAACGGCAGCGGGAACTGTCGAATGGCGAGTTTCTGGTCGGCATTCCCGATCTGCTCGAGGGCGTGGATATTCTTGCCGCTATGCGCGGACCGCTGGAATTCTGCTATGACCTCGTTGATTATCCCGAGCTAATCAAAAAGTATTTGACCAGGCTCAATGATCTTTATCACAAGTATTACGAAGCATTCTATGAAATATCAAAAGACGATGTGCCGGGAAATTGCTACACCTGTTTTGCAATTTGGGGCAGGGGGCGCACCATCAAACTGCAATGTGATTTCGCCGCGCTGATGAACCCTGAACAGTTCCGTGAATTTGTGGTGCCATATTTGCGTGACCAGGCCCGGCATTATGACCGGCTGCTGTACCATTTTGACGGCCCCGGCGCGCTGCAGCAGCTTGATGCCGTGCTGGAAATTCCGGAAATAGACGCCGTGCAATGGGTGCCGGGCGCCGGTAATACACTGTCGGGGGACGAAAAATGGTTCTGGATTTATGACAAAGTCCGCGCCGCCGGCAAATCGCTGTGGATTTATTTATATGATTATCGCGATTTTAGTGAAACGGTTGCCGTGGCGGACAAACTCGTGAAACGCTACGGCAATGACGGGCTGTACATGCTTTTCCCGGAAATGTCGAAGCCTGAAGCCGACGCGCTGATGTATCATGCCGGACATTGCTGGACGCATTAGCCACCGGGAAAGCCGGTCATCTGACCGGCATTATAATGTCGCAGGGAAAATCATCAGGCAAACCCCGTTTACTGCGATTTCCCCGCTGCTTGTCTTGATTTTTGCCGCAATTATAAATAATTATAATGCCGCACCCTGCCTCAAACACAATTCAACGATTTCGCTCAGGCAGCCCGTGGCAAGACCGATACTCGTATCGGCGGCACCGTAGTAAATCCGCAGCCTGTCCTGCTCGTAATCAGCAATCGCGCCGCAGGGGAACACCACATTCGGCACCCTGCCCATGAATTCATAATCGGCCTTCGGACACATCAGATATCCCTGCGAATTTCCGATCACTTTTGAAGGGTCGTTCAGGTCAAGCAGAATTGCCCCGATGCAGTACCGCTGTCCGCTGCACGACTGGCTTACTCCGTGGATGATTTCGAGCCATCCCTGCTTGGTTTTTATTGGCGGGGTGGGACCGATTTTGGTATAATTCCATGTCGTCCACGGCTTCAGCACCACGCGATGCCGTCCCCAGTGGATAAGATCGGGTGATTCCGACAACCATATACCGCTCATTTGTGAATGATTGTGCGGGTCGTACACGAGCGAGTACGGGCGGTCCAGCCTTAGGTATTTACCGTTCACTTTTTCGGGGAAAAGACACGGCACACGGTTCGAAGGAAGCGCTATCACCTCGATATCTTCGTAATGCTGCCAGTCTTTAGTTTTGCCGAGGAAAGCCACGCACCCGACATCGGAGTTGCCCGGCCGCATGATATAGTAGACATCCTCCTCGGCGAAATAGGTGACCCGGGGGTCGATGGGCCACTGGTCGAGGTGGCTGATGTGCGGCAGTTCAGAGCGGGTGATGAACGGTTCAGGGCGAATCGTAAAGTTTACGCCGTCTTCACTCTCGGCCACATGCATGCGCGGCATGGGGCTGTTGCGCAGCATGACCGCCACTAATAATATAGTCTTCCCCTTATACATGGTCTGGCCGCAGTTAAATACCGCGTCCGCCCCCGGCATGCTGTGCGGACCGAGAATGGGATTGGCGGGGTGACGTTCGAGCTGAAAATCATTGTTTTTCATGTTTCTTTCCTGCATATAGATTGTTAGTTATTGGCAATTTCAAAGAATGGAGTTGCACCGTTCTTCAGTTTAGCCGTATCGATCTCGATTTTAAGCGAACCGTTCTCGACTTTCAGCGGAAGATTCTCTTTGCGGGTGCCGTCCATGCCTAATGCAAACAGCTTCATGCCATCAGGAGCGGATGATTTAAGCGTGGCATTCAGTTTCCCCGTCCGCATCAGGATCGGGAGGCTGCCCGGCTTTATAAGGGTGATGCGGTCCCCGGAGAATTCCATGCCTGAATTGACTGCATCCGTCGCGTAGATCAGGACGATCCTGGAGCTTGCGTCAAGGGGTTTGCCGTCAATAGCACAAACTGCAACTGATGCCGCTGTGCTGGAATTAAGAACGTTCAGGCAGGAAAGCTGTTCGGCCTTGCCTGACTCCAGCGAAACGCCCTCGGACTTTGGCGTCACGACTTTAAGCAGATTTTCCTTAGCCCGCAGAACGATTTCTCCGGTTCCGCTTTGAAAGATTTCATTCTCGGGATCGCTGATATTGGATTTCGGAAGAATATCATTATTCTTGAGTGATTCGACGAACTGCTTCAGGTTGAACTTGGAGTCTTTGGATTCCGCAACGCTAGCCGCCCAGGCGCTTCCCTTGACTTCCGAGCCGCTGTCCGGACCGATTATCAAATCCGGTTTCGCCGCGGTGCTGGAAATGGCCGAAGGTTTTTTCAGTTCAGCGAAGGCGATGGAGAAGCCGGTAAGGAGGGCGATTCTGCTCTGGGTTGAGCTTATGGCTTTCTCCCCGTTGCATGAACTGTTGACGTAACCGGCCGGAATGAGCAGTTCGACCGACTTTTCGCTATGCTTCACATCGCCGCGTTTGTAGAGACAGGCGGAGATGAATTCATTGGCCATTGCCACCGGATCGTAAGCAGAGATGAAATCAATGTTTGGTTCTGCCTTCAGCAATACCGGATCGCAATGAACCATTACCGAGTCAAAACCCTGAAAGGCCGAATAGGAGGCGAAAAGCAGCCCGTCCTCATGCCGGTACTTATTCCAGAAAGCCTGTTTCTGCTCAGTGTTCATAAAGGGTCTGTCGGAAAAACGCGTGGCATTCATGGACCTCCAGTAGCCCCCGACATTGCCGGCAGACGAGTTCTGGACACATTTCGAACCGGGGTTGATGGTGTCAGTGGGATGCGCGAAGTAACCGTTCATGGAGATGACCTCGCAGGATTCCCACCGGACCGCGCAGCCCATGAGCTTCTGGTCGAAATTATACTGGCTGATCAGCCCCTTGTAGCCGATTCCTCTGATAATATCTTTGTACCATGAAAAACACTCTTCGGCCATGCTCTGCCGGAAAAGAATGAACTCGTTCGCCAGAAATCCGGTTCCGCGAGACGGCAGTTTCATGGAGTCAAAAGAGGCATTGGGGGGGATTGACGGATCTTTGCCTTCAGCGGCAAGTTTCTCCGGCGTACCGTATTTGGACTTGAGCCAGGCGCCCCACTTCTGCTCGCATAGACGGAGTGTATCCCCTTTTAGATCACCCAGCTTCAGAAAGGCGGTCTCCTGTTCGTTGTAGGGTTCGACGACGGCAATGGCAGGTTCGTTTTTCCAGGCGTTGCCGGTGTATGGATTGACATGATTGAGAAGATTTTCAGCACAAGCCTTCCAGCGGGCTCTGGTTTCAGGGTCGCCAAGATACATCTTCAGCTTGATTGTGTCTCTTTCGAGCCAGCCTTTGCGTCCATCCGCGCTTCCCACCCGGTAGGCCGCGATACTGGCATAGGTATAAATTCCTTTGGTCTTGAGGCTGGCGACAAGCCAGTCTATATTGTCCAGCTTGTCGGGATTATATTGGGCATCGGCTACGGCGCCGCTCATGATGTAGTTATCCATGTAGAGCGGCCTGACGAGGTCATAGCCGCTGCCGCGGACGAGGTCGGCATAGTGTGCGATTTGCTCGCGTATCTGCTCTTTCGGCACATCTCCGATTCTCTTGATGGGCCAGAATGAGTTGAATCCGCGAAAACGTATCGCTGTATCCGGCGAGTCTTCAAAGGCAAGATGACCGGACTTGGAGACGATCAACCTTCCATGCTTTCCGGCCGGCCCCTCCTCAAGCAGCCCCGAAAGATCCAGGGCGCTTCCCTTCTTAATCTGTATGTCCGACATATCGACAGCTTTCCATTCATTGTTTCCGTAGAACGTCAAAGTTCTGGCGGCCAGGGAAACGTCTCTTTCGGAAAGCGTGGCGCCTGCCACTATCCAGATCGCCTTGCCATTGCTGTTGAATTCAATCGACTTTATGCGCCGTGGCGTTTTCGACAGCTCAAACTTGCTTAGGAAAACTCCGACGTTGGCGCTTGCGCCGCCCTTTCTCACTACCACTTTGGCGTTCGCCAGATCGCCGGCGGCCCACCAGTCCATCAAGTCAACTCCTGTCTTTACCTCTTTGGCTATTGTGCTGCCGTCATCAAAGGTCACCGAGATCGAACCAACGGGCGTTCCATTCGGCTCCTGATTCCAGCAACTGGTGTGGAGCAGGTATAAATAGCTTGCTGCCGGCATCACCTGGGACAGGTCAACAACTGCGTGCTTGAGACCATTTCTCAGA